>JAGLRO010000058.1 GCA_023136245.1 Candidatus Heimdallarchaeota archaeon | reverse complement strand
ATCAAGAAATCTATTAAAATATTGAGAGACTCTGATATTGAAGTCAAATTGGATGATAGTGAAACAAACCTCTATCTTAATCCTAGAAAACTATCAATATAAGGTTAAATTCCTTTCTTTTTTTCTTTATTTTTATATATAATTAGCTTTTTTATACTTAAAACACATATTCTGAATGAAGGAAAAAAAGATGTATAAGAGAATTAATATTCGTTTTGGATTGGGTTTCGATCTAATTTTAGAATCAGAAGAAAAGATTACTGATTCTCAGTTTCTTGAATTAATAAAGATTAATCCAAAGAAAGAACACGAATACAGAGCACCTCCTCACTTATACTCTCAGCTCCTTTCATTGTTCAAACAGAAGGGATATGAGATTACATCATCTGTCCTTCAAGATACTGCTCTGTCAGATAATTATAGAGATAAGTTCAAAATAAAACTTGACTTAAGGGATTATCAAAAACGAGCTTTAGACGAATTTAAACAAAACAAAAAGAGAGGAATAGTTGTCCTTCCAACAGCTGCAGGAAAAACAGTTATTGGCTTAAAAGCAATCGAAGAATTTGGACAAAAAACCATAGTTGTAGTTCCAACTAAAAACTTGCTTTACCAGTGGATAGAGCATCTAACAAGATATACTTCTATAACAAGGGATATGGTTGGTCAGTTAGGTGACCAAATAAAAGAAATTAAGGAAATTACTGTTACAACATATGATAGTGCTAGAATTAACATCAATGTCTTGAGAAAAGATTTCAACTTTCTCATCCTTGATGAAGCTCATCATAGTGCAGCTAAAGAAACATTAAAAGTACTTCGAGGTCTTCCTGCCACTTACCGTCTGGGTTTGACAGCAACTCCAGACAGATCCGATAAAGGAGAAGAATTACTTTTTGACTTAATAGGAAAACCGATTATAGTTGCAAAGGTCTCAGATCTAGCAAAAAATGGATATGTTGCTAATTATCAGCTCAAAACTTTGAAAGTTCCTCTTGATGAAAACGAAAGAAAACAATATGAAGATTTTATGGGTATCTATAAATCTTATTTGCGTAAACGAAATATCCAAATTAGATCTCCTAGAGACTATGAAAGACATCTTATCTTTCGAGTTAACCAAGATCCTGAAGCTAAAGCTGCATTAGATGCCCATAGGAAAGCTAGAACTCTTGTTTTTTCTTCTAAGGCAAAGTTAAGAAAAGTTGAGGAACTGCTAATTCAACATGCAGATGATAAAGTAATCATCTTTTCAGAATTTAATGACATGGTATATTTGCTGAGTAGAAATCACTTGATTCCAGCAATTACTCATGAAACGAAAAGCTCTGAACGTGAAAATATTTTGTCTAAATTCGGTACAGGTGAATACTCAAAATTAATTACTGGTCGCGTTCTAGATGAAGGATGGGACTGTGGATCTGTTAATGTAGGAATAATTGTGAGTGGAACAGGTCAAGCTAGACAGTTCATCCAAAGGTTAGGTAGAATTTTACGTCCTAAAGAAGATGAAGCTATACTTTACGAACTTGTAACTCCTGGAAGTCTTGAAATAGGAACAGTTAGAAGAAGAAAAAAATCGGATGTGTTATAACTGAGAATAGCTCTTTCAGATCTAGAATTCAAAATTAAAGGGAGTGGATCCAAAGCTGTATTTACTCCACTTTTTCTTCATCAGGAAGAGAGTCTTAAGGTTCAAAAATTAATAGATTTTCTTGAAGATAATTTAAACAAAAAGAAATCAAAGATAGATTTGGAAGTTTTAGGTGGGTTGTTTCCATCTGAAAAAATATCAAAATCTCTTTTAGTATCATCAAACAGATTTTATCATTTTGTATCTCAATCTGTTGAAGAAATTGTGGGCATACCTAGTTCTGAGATAGATGATAAAGCTAAAACAGGAGATATGGTTTCATTTTTGTCAACTTTCAAGGAAAGCATGGGAGACCTTAGAAACCTAACAGCTGTTCAAATTAGGGAGATGATATTTGAAACCGTAAATAGTATTCCGAAAGGATTCATAACATCTTCAGAAAGACAAGACACAATCACTAGTATTGAAAACGAGATGAGTTTACCTTCAAAAACATTAGATGCATTGTTATATTTTGACATAGACTCTGAAAAAATATTGGTGAAAAGAGAAGGAGTTGAACCTGCAAAACTCATCAGATATTTCAATTTTGATACAATCGAAACAATTCTGTGTTTTTCGTTAAATTTGCAAATAAAGATAAAGAAAATGCCAGGATACATAGCAAAAAATCTCATTTATGTTTCAAAGAAGAACTATGTCTTTACAGATATAACCTTGGAAGAAGGAGGATATAAAATTACAATAGAATCTCCATTAGAGTTATTTAGTGATAAGGGCGGTTGGGGGAGAAATATCTCAAATGTAGCAACTTATATCCTTCGATCTGTTCTAAGAGAAAAGATTGCTTTCCATCTAACAGCTCATGTAGAACCTAGAAACAGAGTTGCAGTTTTTATATTACAGTCAAATGATTTACCTCTTTTGCCATCTTTTAGAAAAGATGATGACGAGGAAGAATATAGACCTGAAATCGATTCGAAAATTGAAAACCAATTTCAGAAAACTTGGAGAAATTTTCAAGGATGGAAAGCTGTAGCTGAGCCTGATGCCTTAATTATCGGAAAAAAAATGTATGTTCCTGATTTTCTTCTCGAAAGAGGAAAAAAGAGTGTTTATCTTGAGATAGTTGGATTTTACACAATGAAATATATAGAGAAGAAAAAGAGACAGATGCAGGAATTAGAAAAGCTAAAAGTCCCAATTATCTATTTAATTGATGAATCTTTGAAAAATCATTTCATAGCTTTATCAGAGATAAAGAAGATTTACTACACAAAAATCAATGTTCCAAGCAGTGATATTGTAAAGGTATTAGAAGCTCATTATTCAGATTTCGAAGAAAGATTTCCTGTTTTCTTAAGTGAAATGGAAGAGATTTGCAAAGAAATAAACGAAACAGGGGATTTAATGGAAACTCCTGCAATTCAGATTAAAATCAAAGCATATTCTTCAGAAGAGACAAACAAAATTATAGAAAGGCCTGAAGTAAAGAAATTACTGAAATTATATTCCATTAATTTTCTAAAAAGTTATGGTCTTATTGGAAAAGATACAATTGATAAAGTTGCAAATTATCTATCTGAGATTAAGAGTATATCACTTTCTTCTCTGAAAACTCAATTTCCCAATTATAAAGAAGCGCTAATTTCAATCAGTCAGCATTTAGGATATAAAGTTAAATGGAAATCCATCGAAGAAATTGAAATTGTCTCGCCAAAATCATAATTCTGCAACACTCAAGAAATTCGAAACATTCATTTAATATGTATTATAACTTCTTTGTGATGCAAGAAAAATTGGCAATTATTGGTGGATCTGGAGTCTATGAGATTTTTGAGGATTCAGAGAAATTATCAGTAGAAACACCATATGGAAAAGTTGAGAACGTGAGTAAAATCACATTAAAAGAAAAAGAGGTATACTTTCTTCCAAGACATGGTCCTGAGCATTCTGTTCCTCCTCACTTGATAAATTATAGAGCTAATATTTTTTCTCTTCATAAGTTAGGTGTTAAGAATATTCTGGCGACAAACGCAGTTGGATCTATCGAAGTAAACATAAAACCAGGAAATTTTGTTATACCTGACCAAATAATCGATATGACAAAGAATAGAATCTTGACATTTTACGATGGAAGCACAAAAATCGATTTTGATGATGGAACAACTCATGAGGGTGTTGTTCATTTGGACTATTCGGATCCATATTGTCCTAGATTAAGAAAATTGTATGTCTCACTTCTTCAAGATGTTAACGAAAGAGTTTTTGATGAAGGAGTTAATATCTGTTCTGAAGGACCTAGATTCGAAACACCTGCTGAAATTCAAATGTTTCAAAAAATCGGTGGAACCCTAGTTGGTATGACCACAGTTCCAGAAGCTATACTTGCAAAAGAAGTAAAAATTTGTTATGCAACTCTTTGTTTAGTTACAAATTATGGGGCAGGTATGCAAGAAAAAGTTACCCATGAAGAAGTAATAGAGTTATTTAAAGAAAAAACAAATGTAATAAAGCAAGTGATGAAAAATGCAATTGCAAAGAAAATGAAAATCAACGATTGCAAATGTCATAAATAAAAATAGAAAATCGATACTTAAATTGCATAAAGTTCCTAAAAATCGCTTTTAAGTGCTTTATAAACAAAGTAACAAATAAGTTTATAAACAGATGTTAGTTTGCTTCATCATATAAATATTAAAAGAGGTTGACAAAAATGACACCAAAAGGCATAGAGTATGGTATAGTTATCCAAAATGTTGTTGCAAGTATCAATCTTTTTACCACTATAGACCTTGTAACAGCTTATCAAACTCTAATTGATGATGATGAATTATTCGTTAGTTATAATCCAGAGACTTTTCCAGGTCTTATTTTGAAAATCAAGAAACCAAAGATTTCAAGCCTTGTTTTTAGTTCTGGAAAGCTTGTTTTAACAGGTGCAAAGTCTACTGGTATGGTTCATGAGGGTGTAAATCAGATGATAAAAATCCTTCGAACTGTTGGTACAAAAATAACAGAAGAACCAGAAATTATTGTTCAAAATATAGTTGCCTCAGGTCACTTTAATCACCGTACAATTAACCTTGAATTAGCAGCTCTATGGTTAGAACATTCAATGTATGAACCTGAGCAATTTCCAGGATTAATCTACAGACTTGCTGAACCAAAGACAGTACTGTTACTGTTTCAATCAGGCAATTTAGTATGCACAGGAGCAAAAACTGAGGATCAAGTAAGACAAGCTGTAGAAAACACATATAATACTCTAGATGAAATCAATGCATTTGATTTCTGATTTTTCCCCCTTTCCCTCTTTTTTGTTTTATTTAGATTATGATAGTCATGTTCATCTAAAAACTTTTTATTTATGTTTAGAAGACATATCATTATGCATCCTTATCAAGAAGAAATTATCACTATGTTTTCAGAGTTGTTAGCTATCCCTTCCCCTTCTGGAACAGAAGGAAAGATAGCAGAATTTATCATCACTAAGTTAAAATCTTGGGGATATAATCCTGAAAAGGATTATACTGGAAATGTGTATGTAAAAATTGAAGGAGAGAGAAACGATGTTTCTTGTTGCTTAGCAGCTCATATAGACGAAATTGGTCTAATGGTAGCTAAAATTAATGATGATGGCACATTAAACGTTGAGCGTGTAGGTGGTTGTCTTCCCTGGAAATTTGGTGAGAGACCAGTAGAAATCTTTGGAACAGATAAAACTATCAAAGGTGTCTCTTCTATGGGTTCTGGTCATGGCGTGAGAAAGACTGATACACAGATCAAATGGGAAGAAGTGAAAGTAGTTACTGGGTACACACCAGAAAAATTACGACAATTTGGTATTTCAGCGGGAACAAGAATTCTTCCTCTTCGTTCAGATTGTGGACCACACATTTTAGGAGAAGATGCTAATCCATTAATATCTGCTTGGACTTTTGATGACCGCATGGGAGCTGTTGCATTGTTAAGACTACTCAAGGTTATAAAGGAGGAAGAAATCAAGCCAAAGATGAATTTCATAATCGCTTTTACTGTTCAAGAGGAAACAAGTTGTTTCGGTGCTCGGACACTTGCCCAGAAAATAAAACCTACCTATTTCATAGCTGTGGATGGTTGTCCAACAGCTTCTCATTCTCCACTAGAAGTGGATGAGCGACCTGGAATTTGGCTTAAGGATAGCAGGCAGTTTTATAGTACAGAATTAATAGAAGCCTTATCTAAAGCTGCAGAATCAGTAGGTGTTGAACTTCAGCGCGCTATATTCACAGGAGCTGCAAGTGACGCAAGCTCTGTAGGGTTAACTGGAGTTGCTGATCAACTTGCTACAATTGGGCAGGTTCGTGAAAATAGCCACGGTTATGAAATAGCATCACTTGAAGCTTTTGAGAACCTATATAAGACTTTGAAAGCATATATTACTGATTAGATTATGTTGAAATAATACCCTTAAGTCTTATTTTTTCTCTTCATTTTTCAATGAATTTTTGAGAGAGCCCGATCCAAATCTTCTATTAAATCGTCAACATCTTCAATTCCAATTGATAACCTTATCATTGTATCTGGGATTCCAATAGCTATCCTTTCCTCTTGGGTAAGCTGTTCGTGAGTTGAAAATGCTGGATGTGTAGCTAGAGTCTTTGTTGTTCCCAAGTGACCAGTATGGATTATTAATTGAAAAGCATCAATAACATTCTTTGCATCGTCTAATTCTCCTTTTGTTACAAATGAAAGAAGAGAACTATAAGCAGACATCTGTTTTTTTGCTAGCTCATGTTGAGGATGGCTCTTTAAACCTGGATAATTCACTGATACAACTTTTGAATGATCCTCTAGAAATTCTGCAATCACTTGAGCATTTTCACTGTGTCTTTTCATTCTTAGCCCTAAAGTTTCTAGTCCAAGAAGCAACAACCAAGAGTTGAATGGGCTGATTGCAGGACCAATATTTCTATAATCTGTTGATCTAAGATCATCAATGTATTCAGCAGAACCAGCAATTGCTCCTGAAATACAAGTAGAATTTCCACTAATATGTTTTGTAGCAGAATGGACAATAATATCAGCTCCCAAAGCTATTGGCTGTTGGAGAGCAGGAGTTGCAATAGTATTGTCTATAATTAGAGGAATTTCATTCTCATGAGCTAATTTTGATAAAGCTTCAATATCTCCAATGAAAAGATTAGGATTTGAAGGTGATTCGACGAATAGAAATTTAGTTTTGTTCGTGATTGAATTACTCCATTTATCAAGATTTTCAGGGTTGTAAACCATCTTTGCGGTTATTCCCATTCTAGGGAAGGTTTGAGTAAAAAGCTGATTTGTACCTCCATATACTGTACCTGAAGAAACAAATTCATCTCCTTGTTCTAACAACCTCATACATGCTATAAATTCAGCAGCCATTCCAGAAGAAGTAGCTAGAGCTTTTTCAGTTAATTCTAAGATTGCCAATCTGTCTTCGAAGATTTTGTTAGTTGGATTATCAATTCTCCCATAAGTAAAACCCTCTATTTCATATCTAAACAGTTTTGCAGCATATTCTGCACTTTCATAAGGATAAGCCACACTTTGATGTATTATGGGGGATATAGAATTAGTTTCAAAAACATCATGACCAGCATGAAGACATTGTGTATCAAAACGATACTCTTTCTTGTTTTCCTTAGCCATAAGAAAAGGAAATAATTGCAATTCTTAAATTTTTCATTCAAGCTAGTAATAATTGAAGTAAGAAAATGGAAGAATGATCAATAAAAGCTGAAAACAGATATTTTTGCATACGCAAATGAAGATTTTATAGTTGATTTACTCGATAAATATGGGAAATAAATAAATTGAACTGAATTTACTAGTTTTCTGATGAAAGAAATTATGCAATATATTACTACTAATAAAGAACCAGAAATTAGAATCAGGATTGCAAAATTTCCCTCAAAAGAGGATAAATATTCTTCAAGAACCATTGTGTTGATTCCAGGATGGTTGAGTGGAATAGACAATTACTCTCCTTTAGCAGAAGCACTCATGCAATATGGAAATGTTATAATCTATGAACCCCGAGGTTTTGGTAAATCTATTACTCCTCACAAAAAAGGTTTCTTTTCTCCGGATGAATACAATAAAGAGTTAGGTTATGTTCTGAGAAAATTGGAAATTCAAGATAAGAAATTCATGATTTTTGGGGGTTGTTCAGGAGGTTATCAAGCTCTGGATTATTACTTAAATGGTGAGGGACCCAAACCGTATGCTTTTGCTGCAGTAAGTCCGCAAGAAGATGTATCACTTCCTTTCTGGCTTCCTATCTTTGGATGGATCCCTTCTTTCATAATGAATTTTATCCAAAAGCTGATAGTCTCTTTTTATTTTTTAATTTTGAAATTAAAAGGATTGAAAGAAACACAAAATGTAAGTTGGGCTGCTGAAAGACTTAAAGTGAACGACAATTGGTGTATACGCAGATATATATTGGAATTCAGCGCTAAATACAATATAAAAGGAAGAACTGAAGAAATTGATGTGCCGTTGATAATGTTTGTTGGTGAAAAAGATTATTTTGTTGATCCAGAAGCATCAAAGAAATTTCTTCATAATACAGATTCCGAAATCATTAGAATACAAACAACACAACATCGAATACATGACGGAAACGAGGAAGAATTAGCTACTAAAACAAACAACTTCCTAGAGAAACTAAATCTATAGATAGCTGAATGTTAAATCAATTATTTTCTGATTTTTGTTCAAGAGCTGGGAGTAATGAAACTAGTATTGTTCCCCATCCTGTATGTGTTCCTACAATGGGTGCTGCAAAGGTGATATAATGTCTATTGATTCTGAATTTTTTACAAAATTTCTTAAGTACCTGTTCTGCTCCTTTTAGATTTCCTACATGAGAAATTATCATATCATAGACTTTATCTTTATTCAATTCCTTAATTGCAAGGCGTTTAAGTCGACTTATAATTGTCCGTTTTAGAAATAATCCAGGAAACTTAGAATGAAGAATCCCAGGTTTCTCCATTTTAACTATAGGTTTGATTTTTAGGAATTTTGTAAGATAAAGAGTAAATTTTGATTCTAATCTACCCGATTTAAAGATATTATCAAGTGTATGAAAACCTCCAACAAAGAAATATTCCTTGATCAGATTTTCAATTATTCGAACAATTTCTTCTACAACTTGTCCTTTCTCAACCAATTCCGCAATATTCAGAGCAATTAATCCTTGCACCCCAGAAGCAGATTCAGTATCAATTAATGTTATTTGTTCCTTAAATTTTCTAGCAGCCATTCTTGCTGCAGAGTAAGTTGCACTACCCAAAGCTTTTGCAGCTGTTACACAAAAGATATGTTCATAATTTTGTTCTTCGAGGCTTGTTTCAAAAACATCTAGAAAATCAATTGGTTCAGGATTTGATGTAGGAGGAATGATTTTCTGAGTCTTCAGTACTCTATAGAAGTCCTCCGTCGATATATCTACATCGAGTTTCCAATTTTTATCATCAAAAAAAACAACATGAGGAATTTTAGCAATATTATACTTTTCCATAATTTCTTTTGGTAAATCTATTGCAGCATTAGTTACTACTCTGATTTTCAATATAATCAAAAAGTATCCAAATCAGCTTGAATATAAAATTATACTTTACAATGCTAGAATAATTAAAGCAAAATTGTTCTATTCTCATCACCTTGATTCAAAAGGAATACTATATAAAGATAGATTCACAATTAATCTCCGAGAAATGATGGAGAAATTCAAGAATTTTTTGAAAAATCTTTTGGACAAATATTATTATTTGATTATACTTATTCTATTTATCGTACTCTCTCTAATTTTTAGATTCACTTTAGATTGGAGAGATTTTATAGTTATTGAAGCTACTCTAGTTGTTGTTATTCCAATTTTGTCATACATCTCAAGAAAAGCAGGAAAAAGATACTACGAAAGAAAGAAATTACGACCGAGCAGAAGTCTCTATGTCCATGGATTAAGAAAGGGTGAACCAAGAAGTACACGTAGAAGAGTACTAACATCTATGGCTGGTAGGGGAGGAGGATCATCCACTCCAGTAATTGCAATGGGAGAGCAAGAGTATATTGATATTATGACTGGAAGAAGTAGAATATATGACAAAGAAGATTGGAATGAAAAAACACACCCTCAAACCATAAATGAGTATCTAAAAGAAGAATCAGTAAAATCTACTGTTGTAAAAGACATAAACGAAAACTTGAGAGAGATGCATGCAGAAAACATCATGGTTCAACAAATTAAAGAAGATGTAGTTTTGTCTTTTGATTTCCCAGCTGAGAATGAATTCTCGTTTCTGCTGAAGGTCATTTTGAAGATAACAAAGGAGGATAAATTCATCCTTGAATCTATTTTCAGGAAATATCAACCATTTACATTCTCTGCTAGAATTTTCGAGGTTGATGATCCTAAATTAAGCAATAGTTTTAACTCGAAAACCTTTGATTCATTTTATACTGTAAATTATTCTCACTCTTTAGATTTCCAGTTACTTCAGGATAAGACAAACCTTCAAGAAACATTAATTAAACTAACTCCTTCTCTCGAACTCCTGTTTATTAATCGAAAACATATTTCAGTGGCATTTTGTGATTATTCCAATATTCATTCTATTCTCAGATTAATGGAAGAGATTTACTCAGAATTTTTGGAGCAAAAGATTGGAGTTAGAGCAGTAGTAGATATCGAATGTTATGTGTGTGGTGCAAAGCTTGATGAGAATGATTTAGAATGTCCAAAGTGTAAAGCCAAAAGACCTCGTTGTTCTGTATGTTTACTTGATCTACAACCATCAGAGAAGGAAAAAGTAGTTCAGACACCATGTTGTGGAGTTTATAGCCACAGCAGCCACTTGATTATGTGGTTAGAAAAAACTCATACTTGTCCTAATTGCAGAAGTAATCAGGCAAGATGGTTAGAAAAACTAAAAAAATCAAAGTAAAATAATTGAAATTTCTATTGGGATAATGTTTTATATTTCTGTTTTTTACAACTCATGATTAACATGCTTTTAGATGATGTTTTCCACAAAATAGCTGATGAAAAGAATGAATCAATAGAACTTCTTTGTGAATTTCTTAAAATTCCAAGTATTGCAGCAAAGGGTACTGGGGAACAAAAGTCAATAGATTTTCTTTCGAGAGTTTTTGAAGATGCAGGTTTTGACTTTTTCACTGCTGAGACGCCAGGTAATAGAGTCTTTTGCGCTGAGATGAATGTTGGAGCGGATAAAACATTGATGTTTTACAATCATTATGATGTTCAACCTGAAGATCCAATTGATTTATGGGAATCACCACCTTTTGAGCCTACAATTCGAGATGGTAAAATATTTGCCAGAGGTGTCGCAGATAATAAGGGTGAGATTATCTGCCGTTTGCAAGCGATAAAAGCTTACAATGAAATTTTCAGAAATCATCCTGTAAACATCAAATTTATTATAGAAGGAGAAGAAGAAATAGGTTCTGTTAACCTACCTCATTTCGTAAAAAACCATAAAGATTTTGCATTGAAAGCTGATGGCTGTATTTGGGAATTTGGTGGTAGAGATGGGGATGGTATTCAACAGGTTTATCTTGGAGTAAAAGGAATCCTTTATCTTCACATTAGAACTAAAACAATTGGTAGAGAAGTTCACAGTGGTTATACTCAATTCGTGGATAATGCAGCGTATGAATTAACTTGGGCTTTAGCTGCTCTTAAGGCTAGAGATGACAAAATTCTAGTTCCTGGTTTTTATGACAATATTGGAGAACCATCAGCTGAAGATATGAAAATAATTGAGGAATTTCCCCTGAAGGAAGACTTATTCAAAGAAAACTTCGAAATAGAGAACTTTCGCTTAAATTTGTCTGGTTTAGATCTGAAAAAGAAATACTTCTTAGAACCAACATGCAATATTTGTGGTCAATGGAGTGGTTATCAAGGACCGGGAGGTAAAACTGTCACTCCAAATGAAGCATTCGCTAAAGTGGATTTCAGATTAGTACCAGGGCAAGACCCAGTTGACCTTTATGAAAAAATCAGAAAATACTGGGATACTGACAATTTCCATCACATTGAGATAACTGAATGGGATGGTTATCCTGCAGCTAAAACATCAATTAATGATCCCTTTGCAAATTCAGTTGTTAATGTAATTAAGGAAGTTGAGAACCATGATCCTATTATCTGGCCGATGGTTGGTGGATCAGGACCGATGTATCTCTTCGAAGGTGTACCCTGCATTTCCATTGGTTGTAGTCATTCAAAATCTAATGCTCATGCACCGAATGAGAATATATTCATTAACGACTTTGAGATAGGAATGAAAACTATAGCTAAATTAATTCATGAATTTTAATCGATTTGGAGAGAGGGAATCTTTTTATTTCAATGCTTTTTTCTCCAAGTTATGTGTGATACTGTTGTTGCAGTAGGTAATTCCACAAAAGACGGCTCTGTTATATTTGGTAAGAACTCAGATAGAGAACCCAATGAAGTTCACAATATAGTGTTACTACCCAGAGAAAAATTCAAACCTAATTCCAAGGTTAAATGTACTCATATATCCATTCCTCAAGTTGAAGAAACTTATCAAACTCTGTTGATGAAACCATTTTGGATGTTTGGTTGTGAAATGGGTACCAACGAATTTGGTGTCACAATAGGAAATGAAGCAGTTTACAGCAAAGAACCGTATAGAAAAACAGGTCTTCTTGGAATGGATTTAATCACTCTAGCTTTACAGCGTTCTAAAACTGCGAAAGAAGGATTAGAAGTTATAATTTCACTTCTCAAGGAACACGGACAAGGGGGGAATTGTGGTTATTTGGGTAAAGAATTTTATCACAATTCATTCATAATTGCAGATCTTGAAGAAGCTTGGGTACTCGAAACAGCTGATAAATTCTGGATTGCTGAGAAAGTTAAATCAATTCGTTCTATTTCAAATAGCCTCTCAATAAGAAAAGAATATGATTTAATTCACCCAAATCTCATACAACACGCCCTAAAGAAAGGTTATTGTAAATCCGAAGAAGATTTTGATTTCGCAAAAAACTTCATTCCTAAATTGAACATTTATCAGATTTTTGCAAAAGGAAAAACACGTCAAGCTTGTATGACTGATTTATTACAACAATCGAAAGGAAAAATTACTCCAGAAACTATTATGTCAATATTGCGAAACCACAATATATCAGCTTCAAAAGAGAGGAGATGGATTCCACAAAAAAGCTCCTTTAGAAGTATTTGTATTCATTATAATTCTTATATTAACCGTAGCCAATCTGTAGGATCACAGGTTGCACATCTAAAAAAGGAAGTTCAGGTACACTGGGTTACAGGAACATCAGCTCCATGTACAAGTACTTTCAAACCAATATTTCTGCCAAATGCTGGAATTGATGAAATTGGAGGATTAGCAGATTTTCAATATAATCCAAAGACACTATGGTGGCATCATGAAAAACTTCACAGATTAGTTCTTCAAGATTATAAGAAGAGATTAAATTCCTATAAAATGGAAAGAAATGAATTGGAAAAGATTTTCATCAATCAAACTAATGATCTGCTTTCAAAAATATCATCGACTCCTTCAAATAATGAAATACAGAAAATGAAAAATATAACAAAAGAAGCATTTATGGAAAGTCGCAAGAAAACAGAAGAGTGGATTAACAGAGTAAAAATTCTCTCAAAAGAAACAAAATTAAATCCTTTTTATTCAAGAAGATGGAAGCAACTAAATAAATATGTTAAACTCGATTTTCAATGAGTTTAGTGCATGAATTCAGAGGTGCCGTTCTTTTCATAGCTTAATGCTCCAACGGTAAAACCCTCATCACCATTCACGCAAATAGAGTTTAGCAAACACCTAAATTAACATTCCTTTTGCGATAAGTTTAATTTATAGTTCTCAAATTTAGCAGTAATGATAGAAAGTATACAACAATTCTTTGTTAAGAAGTACTCAGATACACAGAAAACTCATCAACTGCTTATGTTGTTTAAACGATACAAAAATATGAATAAAGATTTAGTTGATGAGTATCAAAAAATATACTCAAGACCCACAAATCTAATTGTTTCAGCATTATACACGGCGGATTATATCATTACATCTTCAGATGTGAAATTTGAAATGGAAGATGATGAAAGGAGAAAAGAAATAATTGAATTTTGGACAACTTTAACACTTCAGAATGAAGAAATGTGGTATGAGATAACAAATCTAGTGGCTTTTACTTACGATATTGCTTCAATATCTAGAAAAAGATACTATTACCTTCTTGATAAAGGAGTAGCTAAGCACATAGCTGTAGCATTAGTAACTGATTATTTTATTAGACATCTACTGGAATTTGTTTCTAGTCATGGAGGATTTCTACCTCTTTGGTGGGTAGTATTTTTGTATGAAACAGCATTATGTCAAACAATCTTTTCTAAAACTCAGAAGAAATGGACAAATATGCAAGGATGTCTTCATTCTAAAGAACCAGGAATACTTGCACACTTAGTAGCAAATCATTTTGTTAAGGAAATCGAAGGAGAACCAAATCCTGCTGTTCCGATACCTTACTTTCTTGAATCTGCTGCATTCTATTACTTTAAGTGGGAAAGAGATGAAACAAAATGCGAAAAATTTGAATCTTTTTTAGCTAAGAAGGAAGCTTATCTAGCTAAGGAGTTTAAAAAGTGCGTTTCTATAATGGATTCCGAGAATCCTCATATCTTGAAATACTTGAGAATTGCAGGAAGATATGATACTGCTTCTCCTGAGATAAATATGTTTGTTGTTCATGCAAAAACTGAAAATGCTGAAGGATGGGTTGGGATACTTAGTCCAATTGATGATATCAATTTAAAAGAGATTGAGTCTCTTTTACAATTAAAACTAGAAGACCTAAGAACCCTAGATTACTACCGAAAGGAAATACCACCCATAGATGTTTTTAGAAGAAAGAAAGAAGAGAGAGAGATTATTGAAGAGAAAATTGACAAAGATGAAGAAGTAGGATTTTTCAAAAAAATTCTGTCTATCTTTAAAAGAAAGAAAATGCCAAAAGTCAAGGAAAAAGCAGTAAAAACCATTCAACCTATAGATAGCTGGATAAGGTCAATTTTAGATGAAATCCTTCTTATAACTGTTTCAGGTATAGATCTTGGTTTAGAAATATATGATTCTTATCGAGAAGATAATTTTGTTATTAGTGGAGTAATTGAATCAAAACAAAAAGAAAAACAACCAGCTTTTGTTGAACGAGGGGAGATAGAATCATTGCAAACTGAATATCATCCTACTATTTTCTATTCTGAAGAATCAGTAGCTTTTCCATCCGAATTTCTAGATCCAATAATCGGATTAATAGAAGTAACAAGGATTTTCATTCAAATTTATAAGGAGATAGAACCTTACTCTATAATACCAGAAGAAGCACTATACCAAGATAAAAGCAACACAGCACTTTTCAAATTGGTTGAGTTTGTAATGTCTGAAAAACTACTAATTGGCATCCTTGGAGAAAAGTATGTTCAAACAGCTATGACTTATGCAAAGGGTGAACCTGTTTATCAAAGAAGATCAATTATAAGGAAAGCAAATGAATTATTAAGTTCCAGAAAGACGTTCAATATTGTTGATGCTGGAAACAAAACTTTGTCCAGAGAAATAAACTGGAATGATGTTAAGAAAAGTTATGAAGATAAACTACTGTTCTATCTCAAATAGAAGAACATATTCAATCTTTTTTCTTTTCTCAGATTTCATTTTGCGGATGAAACTATTACAAACTATTTAATATATTATCACTACTACTATATTGAATAACCTTGAGAATGGGTTAGGGGTAAGCATTATGGATAATCATGAATCTAATGTAAAATTATATTTCTTAAGAGGAAAAGATGATTTCTTTAAAGGGAATTATCAAAACTGTATTCGTGATCTTATCTACGCTCAAGAAATGTTCACCACAATGGGGAAGACTAAGGAAGCCGCTGAAAGCCTTTTCATGTTAGGTGAAGCTTATTTTCAATTGCAGCAATTCAGCCAAGCAAAGGGAATGTTTTCTCAAGCTTTTACAAGTTACAAAAAAATTAACAATCTGAGAAGAGTTGGAGAATGTGCATTATCGCTTGGAGAGATTTATAGAAATCAAGGAGAGTTCAAATTAAGTAAACAATATCTCTCAGAATCTATAGAGATATTCAAGAAATTAAAGGATTTAGAAAAAATAGCTGATACATGGAGAGAATTGGCAAATACATATCAAATAAGCTTGGACGCAGGATCTTCCCAATCAATGCACATAGTTAATGCTTTTAAAAATGCAATAACAATTTATAAAAAATTAAAAAAAGAAACTAAAAAAGCTGAAACAGAGATAGATCTAGGTTATGTTCTAATTTCGCAATCCAAATCTGAAGAAGCACTAAAATATCTTACAAGTGCTCATGAATATTACAGAAAACGAAAAGACAAGGAAAATGTTATCACACTATTAATCCTAATTGGAAGAATCTATTTTGAAATAGGGAAAAAATCGAAAGCTAAGGATTACATGAATAAAGCTGTAATTAAAATGAAAAATGCAGATTATTCGTCTGAAAAAATTAAGCGGTTGACAGATACTATTATATCGATGTTTCAGTGAAAATACTATTTTTACTTGAAAAATGGAATGTAGGAAATATTAACATTTTCACTTGTCGTGAGAATTTCTATTTTCTTAAATCTTTGAGGGGTTCTTACTAAATCATAAATAAAACTAATGGAATAATCCTCAATATGCTTTTCTGATTTAATTGAAGTTGGTACTATATGTCCTAGCACTTGGTAACCAGAAAATGCTCTCTTCTGTTTCTTTAAATCTTTGTCAGACATGGTTGTACCAACAAAAAGCATAGATTCGAGTTCATCCTTATGTGTGATAGCATTTATAGTGAAGAGTTCCAGATTTTCCAGAATATCCTCTCTTCCTTTTTGATATTGAAATTTAATTATATTACTTTTAATTTCATATCTATCTTTTAAACTGACCAATATTCGTTCTTCTAGAAATTTTCTGTCTACTGAAAAAACCGCATCTGAATCAGCTACAGCATTTCGATACTCTACTTTCTTTCCTTTATCTCCAATTAAACACACTTGATCTATTTTAACAAAAAGATTCTTTAAATCCTGAGTAGTTTGAGGGGAAGAATCCAAGTCAAAAAGCATGGAAATACCCAAAATATTTGAAAGAGCGTAAGCATAAGCTTTTCTTATTCTTCGTTGTTCAGTCTCATTTGCATTTTTAACGAAATTCAGAGCTTTTTCAAAATAAAGTAAAGAAATCTGATATTCTTTATAATTTGCAATTCCGCTTGCTACTGCTGAGTAATAGAGAGGTTTTCTGTTTGGGGGAAATTCTTCAATGAAACTGTCGATTTCGACTAATGCTTGTTCAACTAAAGCTTCAGAAAGCTTCAGAAAGCTTGTTAGAATCGATAATCTGCGAGTTGCTTCATAATCATTCTTTAGCTGCCTTAATGCTTTTAGAACAATAGTCACACCTATTAGTATAGTCTTTTTATTTTTTGATGCAACTACCAAACCAGGATTATCTGAAAAGACTTGAAGGAAGAAATCTGTAGGCATTAACAGTTTTTCATTTGGATATGGTTTTTCAGTAATTAAATCTAGAACTCTTTTACAACGCTCTACTGCTTTGTTTAATTCATTCTTGAAGAAGTGCATTAATCCTATATTGACATCACAGAAAACAATGTTTTCATAAAAATTATTTTTCTCAGCTATTTCCCTAGATTTCAATAAATAACCCATAGCTTTATCTTTTCCTACAGTACGATGGATAATGAAGAGCATATTATTGATCCTTATTTTTAATCTAGGATCTTCAAGTTGTGCTGCTATGTCGTTAGCTTTTTCTACAGCTTTCCTAGCTCCTTCATAATCATTTTTCAAAAGGAATGATTCTGCTAGTTGTAGATAGAATATTGCATGAAGTTTTCTAGGTACTAGAGAAAGTAAAGATTTTACGGATTTTAATATGATTAAACCTTCCTTTCTCATATCATCATTTAGTAGTTTCTTGCTTTCAGTTAACAAATACTCTACAAAATCTTGAACTGATAGTGTCTTATCAAGATCAAGATGCGTAAGTAAATCTCTGAACTGTTTTGTATTTTTTACTCTATCAACTAGTTCTTGTGAATCAAGTGTCTTAAGATAGTTATGTAGCACAACAGTCATTGAACATCTAAAAAAGTAAGGCAATAAATTTGTTTTGTTTCATAAGCTAATGCATAGAATCGATATTCATTCTTTGAATTGTTTATTAATTTCATCAAGTAGTTTTGACAAATTTATTACTTTCTTCTCTCCAGTTCTTAAATCTTGAATCGTTACCTTGTTTTCAGCTAAATCTCGTTTTCCAACAACTACCATTAGAGGAATATCACGAGCTCCTGCATCTTGAAGTTGTTTCTTTAAATTCCAGTCAAATGGATTGAATATCGTTTCATATTTTTCTCGCAGTAAATTTGCGATTTCTGCTGATTCTTTTATCACATCTTTTGAAATAGGTGCAACATATATTTTTGCTGGATGCTTGTATTTTCCTAATCTACCTTTTTGCTGGAGAATTGAGAGTAAAACAGTTTCTCCCATACCAATTCCTGTTGCAGGAATCAGCCCTCCACCAAAGCTTTCTACAAGTTGATCATATCTACCTCCACCAGCAATGGTTCGAACTACTGAACCAGTTCTATCAAAAAACTCATACACAATTCCTGTATAATATTCCAACCCTCTAGCGATAGACGCATCATATATACAGTTTTGGAGAATCCCGTTAATCTCTAAATAATTAGCTAACTCAAGCATCTTATTCAAAGCGTCATGTGCTTTATCACCTAAGTCTATTTCTTTTTTCATTCTTTCAACAAACTCAAATGGAGTAGCTTTGATTGATGCGAAACTATAGAGCTGGTCAGTTTGGTATGTATCTAATCCAGTATTTCCAAGAGCTTCTTTTATGACAGACTCAGCGATTTCATTAATCCTTTTAACGTAAGGTTCTGTTAATGAATCTTCTAGTAGCTTCTTTCCTAAACCTGTTAAATTGGAATCTTGTATCCATACAGTTCTAAACAACAAGGACAAATCATCTGCTTTTTCTTTCTTAACACCTTTAGAAATTAGTTCCTTCCTAATATATTCTTGAAGATATTTTTCACGAGAATCAATCACTCGGATGACCTCTAGATAGTTTTTAATTCCTAGGTGATCAATGAACGATTGCACAAGTTCTCTGCTATTTATTTTACAAATGAACTCATCATCCTTCAGTCCTGCTATCTTAATGATTTGTGTGGTCAGTGTTATTATCTCTGCATCTGCAGCAACATGATCTATACCAATGATGTCAGCGTTATATTGGAAATGCTCCTTGACTCTTCCTCTCTGTGGTGTTTCATCTCGGAAAATTCGAGGAATGCAATACCATCTCATTGGTTTTGGATATCTTTGATGCTGGTTTGCGACCAACCTTGCAAGCGTTGGTGTTTGCTCTGGTCTGAGAACTAACTTTCTGTTTTCTCTATCAAACAATCTATATGTTTCGTCAATAAGAGCTTGACCCGATTTGTGTTCGATTAGCTTTGCAAATTCGACAGAAGGACCTTCATACTCTTCGTAACCAAATTGACGAGAAACTTCATGCATGATGTCCAAAATCTTCTTAATTTCAGCATAATCTTCGGGATAGAAGTCTCTGAATCCTTTAATTCCTTTTAATATTTCTTTGAGTTCTGAGTCCATTCTTTACTCAATGAAATAAAAAAACGCGAACTATTTAACCCTATTGTTAAATTTAAAACAACGTATTTTGGTCATTGTCAATTAGTGAAATCTCGAACATCGGTCGTTTAGTTTCAGACCAAAAGGTTTGATTGTCAATCAAATATTTGACAAGGTAACTTGTAAGATCAGATTCTGTTAGATTTGAACCTTTTTCAGATCTTAAACCATGAATTTCTTTCACAAATTCAGTGAGTAATTTCATCAAAAGGTTTGTTCCACGAAATTCTTTGCTTTTGGTTGTAACTAGCCAACAAGAAGTTTTATTATCTGCTGCCATTACTATTTGTCTTCCACTAAGTCTCATATATTCAAGGATGGACTCATCAATTGGAGCAAATTTATATCTAATGATAGGAATAACACCTTTGTCCAGTAAAACTGTATCTGGAGATCTTATTCTAGCTTCTATGATACCAT
>JAGLRO010000057.1 GCA_023136245.1 Candidatus Heimdallarchaeota archaeon | reverse complement strand
ATACTGTTTTTCAAACTGCTGCTACCGTTTGGAATCCTGAAACTCCACGTTATTTGTATGACGAAGTAAATGTGATGGGCAATCAAAATGTGATTGATACTTGCATTAAACTTGGTATTCCAAGATTTGTTTATACAAGTACATTAGATGTAGTTGTTGATGGAAAAGAACCTATCACCTACGGAGATGAATCTCTCCCCTATCCCAAGAAAATACCCAAAGATCACTATTCTAGAACCAAAATAATTGCTGAAAAAGCTTCAATAGAAGCTAACGGTAAAAATGGGTTGTTAACATGTTCGCTTCGTCCAGTAGGAATGTATGGTCCTCGGGATAAATATCACATTGCTAATATCATAAAAGTAGCACAAAGCAAAAACAACATAAAACTGGGAGATGGAACAGCTTGTTTTAGTCATGTTTACTCGGAGAATGCTGCTCACGCACATATATTAGCTGCAAAAAAACTTTATTCAGGGTCTCCTGTTCCTGGTCAATGTTATTTTATAGTGGACCATCAACCTGCTGATAATTTATTCACATTCATGAAACCCTTTCTAGAAGCATTAGGGTTACAAGTCCCTACAAAATCTATTCCATATAAACTCGCTTATATTCTTTCATGGTTCGCTGAAAAACTTGCACCTAAGTCTAATTTTAACAGATTTGCTGTGATTCAAACTTGTGTTGATCATACTTTTAAAGGAGATAAAGCTGAAAAGGACTTTAGTTATAAACCATTTATTTCAAAGGAAGAAGCTTTCAACAAAACAGTAGATTGGTTTAAGAATGAATCCGGAATAATCTAATCTTGTTTTTACGGAACTTTTTTATATCAACTACTGAAATATGCTCCTTAGGTGAATAATATGAGTAAAATAGGAAAATCTATTTCAAGACTAATGACTTTTGCAGCTTTTGGTGCGTGGTTTACTTTTGCCATCTGGGGATTGAAGACATGGGGAACAGTAGACCCATTTGTGAGTGAAAAAACAACTGTAATTTTGCTTAGTCTTCTAACCTTCATTGGGATGTTCATTCTTTTTGTTATTGCTATGGCACTAGGAGCAATCGGTACAGGAAAGAAGAAAAAGGATGAGAAAAAGGAAGAGAAAAAGTTTGAATTTACAACAAAAGAAGGAGAAAAAATGGAGTTTAAACCAGGGGATGATTTCAATTGGATACCAGCAGCATTTAAGAAAATGGCTAAAAAATTCGGAGAAGAGAAAGAAGGAAAGAAAAAGTTCGAATTTACAACAAAAGAAGGAGAAAAAATGGAGTTTAAAGCAGGGGAGAATCTCGATTGGATACCTGATCAATTTAAAGAGATGGCTAAGAAATTCATGGAAGAATTCAAAAAAGAACAGGATAAAAAGAAATAATTTTTTTTCCTTTCATTTTTTCTGTTTTAATAAAATTTAAAAACAAAAGAATAAGTAATAAGTCTCAAAAGCATTTGATTTGAACATTATGAATTTACCTTCTGATTTTGAAAAGCAGCTAGAAGGATTAGAGATTGAGAAAAGAGATTATCAATTAGCTGCAGTTGGAGAGATAATCGAAAACTTACCTGATAATTCTATTTTATTGAATTATCCCTATGGAACTGGGAAAACAATAATAACATTATTAGTTTTTCTTGCAATTAGAAAAGAAAATCCAAATGCAAAATTTATCTTCACTTCAGCTAGAGAAGCTGCTGGATTGAGATGTCGGCAAGCTCTAGAAATGGCTAAAAAATTCGGTTTTATTGAGAAGATAGGATATTTATATGATCCAACAGGTAAGGGATTAAGTCTAAGACAGAAGAGTAAAATGTATGAAGCTGCATCAGTGGTCTTTTCTCCTATTACTGCATATATGAACGATCATTTTGAAATCAGGAGTAAATTGAAGATAGATATTCTGGATAATGTCAGTCTTTGTGTCATTGATGAAGTAACTGATATTTTAGCAAGAGATATGTCTGGATATCGCTTGAGTAAATATTTTGAGGTTTTATTTAGAAGAAGAGAGAAAGTACACAGTTTCCCTATCCTCGGTCTAACAGGTACTCGAGACAAACAAAGAGCTAAGGCGATTTTCAGATTTCTTGGAAAAGACACTTTTCTTATGCAGAGATTAGATCTTTCTCCCTATGAAACTGTCACAAAGATGCAGAAAATAAAGCGAGAAGATTACATTAAAATTGACCAACTAATTTCAACACACATCACTAAACCTATTGAAACAATTCAAAAGAATCTAGATTCTAGCTTAACTCGATTGGAGATAATTAAATTGTCCTACGGAGGGATACTGGATAGATTACAAAACGAGCCCAAGAATTATCCATTCCGTGTAAGTAAATATCAAATTGAGAATAATGAAAAACGGGGAGAATTGGTAAACGCTTTCCTACGGCTTTTCAAGCTATCACATTCAAGACTGTTATTGCTTGAATCAACCCCTGGTCAATTCTTGAAGTACATCGAAGAAGATGAAAATAAAGAACTGTTCAAATCAATTATTGAAGCAAGTAAAGAAATGATCTCATATCGTGTAGATCTTCCTAGATATGATAATCCTGAAGAAAAAACTACCAGAGGATTAGTACAACCAAAAGTAAGCGTTGCTATTGATCTTATCCATGAACACATCATAAGAGGAGCACAAATACTTCTATTCACAAGATATTTGGCATTAGGTGATCAAATCTATAGGCTTCTAAATACTCTCAAATTTCCAAATGTCAAATATGTTTCAGGAAAAACTACTGAAGATATGAGACGTATAACTCTAAAGGAATTTGAAGAAGGAAATGTTAGTGTGTTGATTTTTACTCCTCTCGGTGGAAGAGGATTAAATCTTGAAGCAGCTGATGTAGTCATTCATCTTGATATAACAACCAACGTAGATGATATGATACAAAGAAGAGAAAGAGCTAGAGGATGTCTGGAATATGTTCTTGTCTTGGAAAAAACAAGTGAAGAAGGTAAAGTAAAAGAATATCAAGAATTAATAGAGAAAAGTGACAAAAAAGAAGAAGAAGATTCGGGTGAAAAAAAAGAATAATACTGAATCTCAAGTGATTTTTTTCGTATTATTTTCGTAATTTTCTAATGATTTTCAAAAAAATTACCCTCCACCAACAGGAGGAAATAAAGAGAGTATACTTTCTTCCTCTTCAATTAAAGTCTCAGAGTCAACTTTCTTTCCATTAAGAAGAATTAGATGTATCTCTGTTAAAGCATAACCAAGTTTTACGATAATTTGGGAAACTGATATTCCTGATTCAATCTCAATCTTTAATGGATTAAGATCATTAATATCAGGGTACTTTTTCCTTAGAGTTGCAAACACCTTAACATAGATTTCCATTAGAAACACCTGAATCAGGAAATGGATAATAGGATTGATGGAAGTTCAGCTTTAATCTAATCCCAGCTCTTGTATTTTTTCAGGAGAAGGAATTCCATCTACCCATCCACGTAGCTCATAGTACTCAGCTTTCATAGTTTCTAGATCTACAGTTTGACCTTCTGATGGACCTTCAGGCATTTGTTCGTTTAGCAGTCTCTTGGGTAATGTATCGTCTTTACCTGTAAAACCTAGTTTATTGATTAGCATTCGTTCAAGATTTGTGATTCTTTCTCCAGTTTCTAGTAACTCATCAGCTGTAAATTCCCATCCAGTTATTGGTTCTAACATTTCTACATATTCATCTAATCCTAATGCGAAAGTTAAGAACAAGCAATTTACTGAAGAATTTACTAGACTTGTAAAATCCTGGAAGATTTTCGTCAATTCAGCTTTTCCTTCAACAGTGAAGCGATCAACATCACCAAGAATTTCAGCTGCGATGGTATATCCTGTAACGTGGCAACCTCCTCTATTTGCAGTTGCATAATTTAAACCAATTCCTTTAGCACCTCTAGGATCATAAGCAGGCATTTCTAATCCTTTTACCGCCATGGATAAATCTGGATTCCCATAATGCTGACACATTCGTTTTGAACCTTCACCTATCCAATAACCAAAACCTTGTCTGAACGCTGCCATCCAGGTTAACTCCACTACTACATCAGAATTTCCAAATTCGAGATTCATTCCTTGTAAATCTTCTTCAGGTATCAGTCCTTTTTCATTCAATTCCATTGCTGCAGCAATTGTGGAACCTACACTTATCGGATCCATCCCTAGAATGTCACAATAGTGATTTGCTCGAATAACAGCAGTCATGTCGTTGATTCCAGTTGAACCTCCAAGAGCCCAAATTGATTCATATTCTGGACCTTCTGTATAGGTTATTTTGTAATTTCCACTGTCAACTCTGGATTTTCTACCGCAAGCTACAACGCATCCCCAACAAGGATGTTTGTTAATCAAATATTGTTCAGTTAATGTTTCTCCTGAAATCTTTTCAGCTTCTTTGTGAACTCCCTTTTGCCAATTGTGAGTAGGGAAAAGACCATTTTGATTGATAATATTTACTAACACAGCTGTTCCATATTCTGGTAAACCCTGTCCTGTCACTGGATTCTCTTTTAGTTTTTCAACATGTTCTTTAACCTTTGATTCAAATTCTTCCTGTTTTGCGATTTTTGGCTTGTTATCTCCTTCTACGATTATTGCTTTAAGTTTCTTTGAACCCATAACAGCACCCAATCCAGTTCTACCTGCAGCTCGATGCTCCTCATTCATTATAACAGCCATAGGAACTAGATTTTCACCTGCTTGACCTATACAGGAAATTCCAGCTCTTTTTCGATCATGTTTCTTTCTAAGAAAGCTTGAAGTTTCAACAGAATTCTTACCCCATATTTCAGTAGCATCATGTAATTCTGCTTTTCCATCTATTATTGAAAGATAGGTAGGCTTTTCTGCTTTATCAATTATCATGATACCATCATAACCAGTAAACTTTAGTTTCGCTCCCCAATTCCCGCCAGTATTACCTGAACCAATTGAACCAGTTAACGGAGATTTTAAAGACATCACATGATGACGACCACTATTAGGTGATTTTGTTCCTGTAACTGGACCTGTCGCGAAAATCAGCATATTTTCCGGTGAGAGTGGGTCTATATCCTTAATAACAACTCCCTTTTCTTCTAATCCTGTTGCATACTCCCAAAGAAAATAAACTGCTAATCCTTTTCCACCAATGAATTTTCTAAGAGTTTCTTCTAGAACAAAGAAATCCTTCATTTCGTTAGTTGCAAGATTAACTTTCAACCATTTGTTCATATATCCATATTCCATCGAAATTACACCATATTTGTACTAAAGTTATGTAAATATCGTTACAACAAATAAAAACATTCTTTTAATTCCGTCTAAAACAGACAAAACTAAAGCAATAAATAACATTAATAGAGATTCTTCTTGATTTGGGTGTCTAATATACCACAAATAATTCAACTTGAACCAACTAATGCATGTAATTTCTCATGTTCAATGTGTTTAAATTCGTCCTTGCAGCAAGAAACCAAATTATTTTTTCCATTAGATCTCTTTCAAAGACTCTCTCAAGAGATTTTTCCTTCAATCAAAAGATTAGTCTTGTATGGAATGGGAGAGCCACTCATGCATCCTTCTTTTTTAGAGATGTTAAAAATAGCAAAAGCTAATCTTTCAACAAATGCATCCCTTTTTTTCCTAACTAATGGTTCTCTTCTTACACCTAAAATTATAGATAGAATACTAGAAGAAAGTCTAGCAGACGAGGTAGCATTTTCTTGTGAAACGCTAACTTCTAAAGATTCATCGAAAGTTGGACACTCACTTAAAGTAAATGAAGTATTCTCGAATCTACGATATTTGTTGAATCATGATCATCGGTCAAACATAAAAATCGGAATAGAGACTGTTCTGATGAATTCAAATTATAAATACCTTCCAGAGATGGTTAAAAAATTGGGAGAACTCGGGGCAGATTACTTCTCTGTCAGCCATTTATACCCATATGATTCTTCTCTATCTGAAGAAGTTTTATACACAATGATCTCAAAAGAAGCTCTTATTATTTTAGATGAACTAGGAGAATCAGGGTGGGATTTCATCCTGGGAGTTACAAAAGAACAATTTGGAAAGAAAATGCAACTTACGTTCAGAGAAAGATACAAACATAAAGAGAATATTAAAACAAAAGACAGACCATATTCAGAAAAATATGACAAATTACTCAAGAAAGCAAAGGAGATGAATGTAACTCTCAATATACCACTTTATATGAACGAAAGAGAGAAAATTGAGAGATTAGAAGAACTTCAAAATATTTTCTCGAGAAGTAAAGATAATGCAAAAGATTTGGGGATTGAATTAATCCTTCCATCGATTTTTTCAGAGTTCAAGAATAGGCGATGTCCATATCAATCAATAGATGCAACTGTAATTCGAGCTGATGGGGAAGTAGCTCCTTGCTTCAAATATTTGTATGATCATAATTCATCACTTAATCAACATGAAAGAGCAACATCATCACACTCATTTGGCAACATTGATTCACAACCATTTGCTAGTATTTGGAATGGTGAAAAGTATAGAAGATTTCGAGAGAAACTCAATGAAATGAATAAAAATATACCTTTTTGTGGAAACTGTAGTCTTTCTAGTAGTAATTGCTTTTATGCCATAGAAGACACCTCAGATTGTTGGGGAAATGAACCTTCTTGTTCTGAATGTCCATATAGTATGAATCTAACAAGATGTTTGTTATAAATTGAAAAAGTATCATCTAGTTAAAGTATAATGAGGATCCCCCTCCCTGTATTCGTCCTTCTTCGCGGGTGATCAAATAGAACGAATAAAACAGCGTTTATTCATCATAATTTTTTCCTAAATAGTGCAGCATTTGGTTGTGCATAATTGGTGTTCAATTGTGAAAAATGCTTCTTCAAAGGAAGTCTGTTTCCGAATAACCAAATTAAGAAATAATCGATTCCTTCTTTCTTTGCAACCTTAGCAGCTTTTGCAACTAACTGCTCTAGATACTTAAATTCAGTAATATACGTATGAGCAAGATTGGCTGAACTTTTCTTAATCTGGTTTCTATAAACAAGAGTTGTTCCAACTATTTCTCCTTTATCTTCAATTATGAAATGTGCCAAATATTCTTCTTTATCAAGTTCTTCAGCTGTTCTCTTTAATTGTTCATCGTTAAAATCATCATATTTCTTAACTAACTTCAACCAAGCATCTAGATCTTTCTTTTTATCAAACTTTCTAATATTTTTATTATTAACATCCTCATCAATATTCTCAACCTTTAGAGTATAAACGATATTTTCAAGATCTTTAACAAATGTGTATCCATATTTGTTAGCTAGTTCAACTTGATTTCCACATAGAGCTGAAGCATAGGTTTCTATTTCTTCTACTCCCTTACTTCTGAGAGTATCAACAGCTTTCTCATATAATAAATCTACAACTTCCTCATACCCAGGTAAGACTGAAGGAAATACTAAGCTAGCTTTCTTAGGTTCGTCTTCTTTCTCCTCTAAAACCTTGGACGTTAGAAAACCAACCAGGTTATCTCCCTTGAAGCAATAATGTCTAGAATCAGGCTCAAAGTCTGATTGGGAATAGACTTCTTTCAATCTTTCAGCAGGAGTCTGGTGTGCATAAATCCAATTATTAGCAACTTCTTTACCAATTTTCTCTTGGATAACCTCATACCCTTTCTCATATGTCTTCAAGATATAATCAGACATAGAGTACGAGTTTCTCATGCATTTATAAAAGTTTCTCATGTGTTGAGAATGTGTTCGCGCTTGATTGGTGTTTTAACTTAAAGTAGGAGAATACTAATAATAAACTAAATCCATAATCTAAGTATTCTACACTAAATCAAGGTTATTGAGCTGTTCATTAATTCTGGTCTTCATGTCTTTCTATCTTTGAAAAAATAAAGTGTCATAAGATAATATTTAAATACAGCCATCCCCATGGATGGTCAAGAACAGCCCGTGATAAGTATGATAGATGGTGAAAAAATCAAACAATATGAAAAAATAACTGTAAATCTTCCTGCTGTAGATTTAGGAAAAATAGACTATCTTGTAGAACAAGGATTTTACAATACAAGAACTGAATTTATTAGAACATCAATAAAGAGTGAGATTGATAAAAATTCTTTTGTTTTTGAAAAGATATCAAAAGAGATCTTAGAAGATGAGAAATTCATCTTTGTTATGGGACTATATAGTATCAGCAAAGAAGGATTGGAGAAATATCTTGCGGAAGGTAAGAAAGTAAAGGTCTTTGTGGTTGGGATGTGTTACTTAAGTAAAGACATAGATGTAAACCTTGTTTCAAAAACTGTTGAAAGTTTCAAAGTTTATGGCATAAAGAAAGGACCAAAAGAAGTCATGGAATATCTGAAGAATCTTGAGTGATTAAAATGAATGTAGCAGCTAGAATTGAGAAAAGATTAAGAAACTATTATCTTAAGATGAAATCAAGTTCATCTATCGCAGAAATAGTTCTTATCTTTTCTTTATTA
The DNA here is from genome assembly GCA_023136245.1 of Candidatus Heimdallarchaeota archaeon. GTDB lineage: Archaea > Asgardarchaeota > Heimdallarchaeia > Heimdallarchaeales > Heimdallarchaeaceae > UBA460. The sequence continues at coordinate 6,104 of JAGLRO010000057.1, read as the reverse complement.
CTATTTTTTGCATTTGCAAAACAATAGATGTTTTAAGTTAATAGAAAATCTGATATATGCTGAGGATTCCAAAATGAAACTTAAAGAAGGCGACCAAGCTAAATCTTTCAACCTAGAAGACATTTCTAACAACATAATATCTCTTGAGGATTATAAAGAGAAGAAAGTATTACTCTCATTCTATCGTTATGCTTCGTGTCCTTTATGTAATCTTCGAGTTTCAGAACTAATATATAATTATGAAGAATGGAAAGGAAAAGGACTTCAAATTATTGCATTCTTTCAATCTCCTGTTGAAAGCATTATGAGGTATGTAGGGAAGCAGAATGCACCTTTTCCAATAATAGCAGATCCTGAAAGAAGGGTATACAAAGAATATGGAATTGAAGGATCATGGTATGGATATGTAAAAGGAGCGATATCTTTCACAATGCTTAAGGCTTTCAGGAAAGGATTCAAACTAGGAAAGATGGAGGGGAGAAAGAACTTATTACCTGCAGATTTTCTAATAGAGAATCTGATTATCAAAAGAGCTTACTATGGTAAAACAATTTCAGACCACATACCAATAGAAGAAATAAAAGAATTCTTAGAAAAATAAGGAAAAGGAAGATGGTGGAAGGTTTTTTTAAAACTACAAATCGAACATATTTCCTTTGCAAAATATAGTATTAGGATCGAGTGCAGCTTTCACTGCTTTCATTTGATTAACACCTTCTTCGCCGTACATTACCACCAAGTATTCACTTTTGATTTTACCAATCCCATGTTCTGCTGAAACAGACCCACCAAATTCTACTGCTTTTTTAGCGAATTTCTTATAGAGTTGCTTTCCTAGTTCAAGTTCTTCCATATTTCGAGGGAGTATATTAACATGGATGTGAGAATCACCGATATGCCCCCACATTACATATTCAAGATTATTCTCTTGTAAGGTTTCATGATAAATTTTCATTATATCTCTGAAGTGCTCATGTTCAACAGACATATCTGTCCCTAATTTATGAATTCCAGGAAATTCATTCTTTCTTTTTGCAATTATCCCATTTACTGTTTCAGGAACAGCATGACGCATAGCTTTGAAATTTTCCTTTTCAACTTCATCAAAAGCAGACCAACAAGAATCAATTGATGAATTGCAATCCGTTGCCATCTCATCAAGTTTAACTATGATATCTTCTAGTGTTTCTTCTGTAAAGGGTACTTCGAAGAAAATTGCTGTTTTAGCATCGCTTGGTATTGTATCAAGATTTGCAAGTGCTGGGCTGGTTTTTTGTTTGCTTCTGAGAAGATTAAATGAATTTTCATCGAAAAATTCCAAGTACTCTACAGCAAGATCTTCATCAGCTCTGAGTTTTTCAACAAAACTTATAGAATCGTCTTCTGATAGGAAGAACATCAAATTAGGTAGACCATTTGGACGTTTTATTAGCCACAGATCTACTTCTGATATTACTCCAAAAAGCCCCTCAGAGCCAACAAATAAATCGAGTAAATCCATTCCTGGTTTTGAATACAATCCTGCAGCATTCTTTGCTTTAGGCATTTTATAAGAAGGGATTTTTACATTTACATCTTGTCCAGATTTATTTATTACAAAATATCCATTTTCTTCTCTATATTGCCCTCTAGTAATGTCAAGGACTTCCCCATTATCAAGAACAATACGCATACGTCTTACCCAAAGCCTCATAGCTCCATATTTGAATGAACTAGCCCCTGAAGCATTTGCTGCAATGGAACCACCAACTGCAGCTGTCATTTCTGTTGGATCAACTGCAAAGATGTAGCTTTCAGAATCCTGCTTAAATTTACTTACCACGTCATTTTCTGGATCTAGATTATGTTCTGAATTGAATTCCTTGTGTTTAATTACATCGTCTAATGCATCTAATGTAATCCCTGGATGTACTCTAACAAAATATTTCTGAATATCTTCATCATATCCCAGTCCCAGAACATCATTCATGAAATCTGTTGAAAGAACAGCACCACCAAAAGGAACAGCGCTCCCCACAATACCAGTTCGTCCTCCTGAAATAGTAATTGATTCTTCCAATTCTCTCATTTTATTAATGATAGTAATTATATCAGATTCCTTTTCTGGAAAAAACAACCATTCCGCAGAACCACCTGCTAGCTTAGATTCATCAACAATATAATCAGGATGATTTGTTTTAATTACATCAACACCTTCAATTTTCTGAATTTCTTCAAAAGGTGTTCCTTCGATTTTTTGCGCTTTAATAGTATTAGTAACCATAAGTACCACATCATTCTTCTAGTATGATTTATCTCCTTCTACAGAAAAAGAATAAAAAGCTTGAGTTTTATCAATAAAGTGAGTGATATGCCTGCTCGAAAACTAACAAAAAGAGAAGCTTTGGATTTAGTTATAGGAGCTAAAATCCTAGCATGTGGTGGTGGAGGAAGTGAAGCTAAAGCGATAAAGAATATAACACAAACATATGATAATCAAAACTACTTCACCATTAGTCATCTAGATGATTTCAATCTTGATGACCATATCTGTATTATTGGAATGGTTGGAGGGGGGATTACTGAAGAAGATCACATGCTGGTTGAAGGATTAAAAATTGTAGATGAGAATCCTATGATTACTGCTGTTAAGGAACTGGAAGAATTTCTAGATATTGAATTCCAGGGGTTTGTTGCTACTGAACTTGGTCCTAATAATAGTATAATTCCACTAATGGTAGCTGCACAAACGAATAAAATAGCAATTGATGGTGATTGTTGTGGTAGAAGCAAACCCAAAATTTCTATAAGTACCACTAGAGTTGCAGGTATTTCAATTTCTCCTTTATCTATGGTAAACCATTTTGGTGATGTACAAATTGTAAAGAATGCTAAAAACGATATCCGAGGAGAAATATTCGCTAGAGAAGCAGCTAGAATATCTGGTGGATCAGTAAGTGTTGCTAGATGTCCTATGACGATTGAACAAGCACATACAGCTGTTATTCCCAAAACATTTTCTTTAGCAATAAAACTCGGAAGATATGTTAGAATTGCAAATGAAAACAAAACCGATCCTATTGAATCCATTAAAAAAACCCTTCCAGAAGCTAGATTCATCTTTTCAGGTAAGATTAAGGATTTTTCTCGCATTGAGGAAGGTGGTTTTACATCGGGTGAGATCATACTAGAAACATCAGAAAAATCAAAGAAGAAATTAAGAATCTGGTATCAAAATGAATATTTGTTATCTTGGTTAAACAATGAACATTATGTTACATGCCCTGATGGATTTTATGTTATAGACTCTGTTACTGGACATGGATTAACTCCTTGGGAAGATGATTTTAAAGAAGGCAGAGAAGTCACAATTTTTACTAGAGATGCTCCTCAAATCTGGCAATCGAAAAAAGGATTAAGTGTATTTGGACCCAAAGTTTTCAACAAAAATTGGACTGCTTATAAGAGAGCAAGCTCCTTTAGTTAATTTTGCATCATTCATGGCTTCTAACTCAAGAACTTGATTCATAAATAGGAGATATCTTGAATTTGTAAGAATACTTTTCTTTTCTCTTCAATTTGTAATGATTATGTACTGTAGGCATTGCTGGTTGATCACCACCAACACCTCGTTGTTTATAATCGATGTTTAATGTTGTATTTTCTCTTCTTGGTAGTTCATGAATATGTTCAGCATTTTCTAAATCATTCTGAGTATATGGCCAAGCACTGAAATTTAACAGTGTATCACCCACACTAGAAATCTTTACTCCTCTTCCTTTATCATTAGTTACTGAAAACCACCTTATATCAGTTCTATTACCATTTTCTTGAGGATAGACATAATCATGAATTATTCCATTAACTGTCCCTGAATATATACCTATAGAAGCACCATTTTTTCTATCTTCATATGTTTCATGAGGACCTCTACCAAACCATTTGAAGTTTACTAATTCAGAATCTAGAGATGTTTGCATACCTAGTCGAATTAACTCCTTGCTAGGTGTAAATTCAACTTCCACCAACATTTCTCCATTTCCATAGATTGTGTATTTGACTCTATAAAGTGATTCACCCTTTGGATATTTGATTTCTATATCTACTACCTTGATGTGAGGAGCTACTTTATCAACTCTTATTCTATGAATTTTCTTCCTAATGGATGCATTTTTCCAAGGGTTAGTTGGGATAACTCTACTAAGAAGTGGAAGATAATAGGATAAGACTCTTTTGAGATTATCATTATCAATAGGAGCTCTCCAAAAATTAGGTTCTAAAGAAGAAGCGAAGAAAGAGAAATCATCAATTTCATAGGATTCAAGAACACCTGAAGTTTTGCAAAATACAATCTGAAAATTCCTTCCTAGCACTTTAATTTTATCATTTGAATATTTAACTTCAACGGAGGGTAAATCCAAGAATAGCTCCTTTTTTTCAACTATTTGATAAGGAAGTTTAAATTGATCCCAAGCTATCAAATAACCCTTATCTGCCCAATTTGTCCTCTTTTTGAGCAAAAACTGAAGTTTCAGATGATATTCTGCTCCAGATATTAACTCTGGTCTTTCAAAGGGAACTATTATTTCTTTGCTAGTTTGTGGTTCAATTTTCTGAGAACGAATTTTACCTTGTTGAATGGTTAATCCATTTTCTGTTAATATCCATTCTATATTGAGAAAATCCAGATTCAAAAACCTATACTTATTGTAAATCCTGAATTTACCTGCAGCTGTATCAATTGATTCAATAGAAACTTCTTGAAACACTTTCTTAACTTCAAAAAGTGAAGGATTAGGAGTACGATCCGGACGAACTATTCCATTAATACAGAAATTTGAAGAATTAGGCACATCTCCAAAATCTCCTCCATATGCCCAATATTCTTTTCCGTCTTCTGTTTTTTTGCTTAATCCTTGATCTACAAAGTCCCAAATAAATCCTCCAACGCAATTTGAGTATTCCTCAAAAAGATCCATGTATTCTTGAAAGTTTCCTAAACTATTACCCATTGCATGAGCAAATTCACAAAGAATAAATGGTTTATCTTTGTATTTTTCTGGTGAAATTGATCCATTTGGAAATCTGTACTTAACTTTCTCGAGCTTTCCTATTTGTTCCACTTTATTTGGAGGAAAATACATTGCACTGAAAACATCAGACACTTTAAGGTCTAGATCATTCTCGTAATGAATTGGGCGTGTTGAATCAATTCTCAAAGCTGCTTCCTTCATTTTGAAATGAGGAGGTCCAAAACAAGCTTCATTCCCCAGAGACCACATAAAAACTGAAGGATGATTCTTATCTCTCTCCACCATTCTTTCCATTCGGTCAACACATGCCTTTGACCATTTGTCGTTAAGTTTTTTACGTAAATAGAAATTTCCCATTAAACCATGGGTTTCCACATTAGCTTCATCCATAACATAAAGTCCGTATTTATCACATAAATCATAAAATCGACGGTCAGAAGGGTAATGACTCATTCTAACAGCATTAATATTATTTTGTTTCATTATTTTGATATCTTGTTCCATCCTTTCATGTGGAATAGAGTAGCCAAAATCAGGATCGAAATCGTGATGATTAACACCTTTAAAAAGAATTGATTTACCATTGATAAAGATCTGACTCTCCTTAATTTCAACTTTACTAAATCCAAAATAACCATGTAAAAGCTCTACTATTTCTCCTTTTTGATCTAAAAGCTTGATTACAAGATGATAGAGATAAGGGGATTCAGCTGACCATTTTTCAGGTTCTTTGATAAAGGTTTCAAGATTCAAAATTATATCAGAATTAGAGTTTATTTTAACATGACTTACAAGAATTGGATTTGACCTAAAAGATTCTTTGTTATCATCTAGTAAACCAACCTCTATTTTGTACTTCTTAATATCTTTATCAAGGAAATTTCGTAAAAGGATACGAAGTTTGATCTCCGCATCCTTATAATTTTCATCAAAATCACATCTTGCAAAATAATCCCAAATATGTGTTTTTGGTTTGGAATAAAGAAAAACATCTCTGTATATTCCCCCTAGAAACCAAAAATCTTGATCTTCTAAATACGAGCCATCCGACCATTTGTAAACTTCAACTGCAATTTGATTCTTTCCTTTCTT
>JAGLRO010000056.1 GCA_023136245.1 Candidatus Heimdallarchaeota archaeon | reverse complement strand
CCGTTTATCCACAGATAAAAGGCGGATTTAACTCCACCAAAGTAAATGAAAACTTCTCTATTTTCCCAAGATTTGGGGATGGAAAATTCTTTTTTGTATAATCCTACTGGATTATCTTCTTTATCTATATTGGGGATTCTTCTGGTTCTTATGCTAGGAGGATAACTTGTAGCCAAATAATATGGTGTTCCATATCCTTGAAGTTCAAAAGTGCCTGGAACTTGAATTATATTCCATTCTCTAATATCATAGTCAGTTTTGTAGAAATCAACTAATCGATCTGACGGTTTGGGTACCCAAAAGAATTTCCACTCACCATTAAGGTTTAAAACGTAAGGAGTTTTACCTTCTCCTAACACAGATTTTTCTTCGAGATATGGGATTGTTAGAACATGTCCCTTCTCTTTATTTTCACCTATAATTTGTGGATCTTCCCAATCAAAAGCTTCAGTCATTATTAGACTTTCTCTTTTTTCATTCTAAACTTTTATGCTTGTCAAGGGAGATTAAATAGAAGAAAAATTGATTTTCACCTTTCTTTTAAGAAAATTATTAATATAAGCTAGATATTTTCTGATATGAACTAGAAATTTGAGTGATTATCTTATGGATCTCATCGGAAAATATCAAATAAAAAAATTCTCAAAAAATCGCAAAATGGTTTTTGATCTTATTGATTTAGGAACAAAAAAGCATCACATCAAAGCTTTATTTGAAATTGATGTAACAAAAGGCAGAGAATTCATCAGAAAACATGAAGAAAAGACAGGGGAAAAATTATCTTTCAGTGGTTGGATAATAAAATGCGTTGGTGATGCTATAAGTGAATTTAAAATAATGAATTCTCTAAGAAAAGGGAAGCGTAAATTCTATATTTTCGATGATATAGATATAGCAATTATTGTAGAAAGGAATATAGGCGGAAAACTTGTACCTACAAAGTATTTCATGAAAAAGGTGAACGAAAAAAGTTTTAGAGAAATCAATGATGAAATAAGGAAAGTTCAGAAACAAAGACCCAAGCAAACAGGACACACTGAAGAAAAAAACAAAACAATGGAAATTTTCATAGCAATGCCAAAATTCATTAGAAAAATCGTTTGGTGGCAAGTAAAGAGAAATCCAATTATGAGAAAGAGACACATTGGAGCTATCACTGTATCTTCAATTGGTAAATATGCTGATACAGGTGGGTGGGGTATCGTTCACTCATTTGAGACATCACATATCATGATAGGTGGTATTGCCAAAAAACCTGCGGTAGTCAACGATAAAATTGAAATCAGAGAGATTCTTAACTTAACAGTTATGGTTGACCACTATATTGTTGATGGAGGTCCTTTTGCACAATTCTGTCAAAGGTTAGTTGATCTAATTAAAACTGGGAGTTGCTTAGATGGTGTATAAAGATTGAGATATTATTTTAGTGTAATTTCCTCTATTCTTTGATTGCATTTGGGACAATTATCATTTTCTGCCATCCAGCTGGCTATGTGTTCTCTATGAAAAATATGCTTGCATGGTTTAATCATAGCTTGTTTCTGTTTGTCATGAATCTCTTCCTTGCAAATTGTGCACACATTATCTGATTCTAATTTGATTTCCTTTTTTTCCTCTCTTGCAATTCTAACTGGGGGATTTTTCCTATCCTCTCTCCTGTAATTAAAACCAATAAGAGAGATAAAAAAACCAGGAATAGGACCGAATAACATTGCTACAATGAATGGAATATGTATAGTTGGTGGAATTGAAGTAAATCCTAAACCTATCATTGAACCAACAAATAAGGAACCAAAAAACAATGATAAGAATAAAAGAAGCTTAGCTGAGCTAGTTGCGTAACATCGGAAGGAACAATATCCAGTTGTTTTGAAATTCCAATATGGATTTACATTTTCATTTCCGCAGTATGAACAGATTTTGTTCACATAGTCCATAAACATAAGAAAACTATGAATATATAAGTCTTTTAATTACAAAAAGATGAAAATGGTATAACAGATAGTCTTTTTAAAACTTCATCAAAGTCCTTTTTACGATGAATCCATTTCTTGATGTTGACACTCTACTATTTGACATGGATGGAACTCTAACAGATCTAGGAAAAAGATGGTGGGCACCCTTCTTTAGAGCATTTGAAAAAATGAAACCTAATTATGATGAAAAGAGAAAGAAAGAAGTATTTGAAGAAATCTTCACTAGTGTCATGAAAACTTCTTTAGGGAGTTCAAGACTTATCAAAGCGACAACATTTTGGAGAGCAACAAAAGCTCTGGATTTATCTCTATTTGAGATATTTAAAGCACTTAAACTTGTGAAAAATGATCCATTAGCATTTAAAGAAGTTGTTCCACTTGAAGGGGTAGAAAATATCCTAGAGCAATTACATTCTCGAGGGTACAAATTAGCTTTAGTTACAAGTGCTGGAGACAAAACGGTAAATATAGCTAAAAACAAACTCAAGGTCCTCAATTCCTTCGACTTTATTGTCACAAGAAATACTGTAAAGAGAATAAAACCAAACCCAGATTCTCTTCTGCTTGTATGTAAAGAGCTGAATAAAAAACCTGAATCATGTGCGATGATTGGTGATTCTCCACAAGATATTCAAGCAGGAAAAGCTGCTGGAACTAAAACTGTTGCTATTTTAGGAGTTAACGGAAAATACACAAAAGACATACTAGTTCAACTCAAACCAGATGTTTTATTAGAATCGATTCATGAATTACCTGAACTATTTTCATGAAAAAAATCTGAATCTGCTAGTTGAAAAATCGATTCAAAAAACAGATAGCATTTTTAAATAACTCAGAAAGTCATATTTCAATGAATCCTCTAGAAGGAGTAGATACATTACTCTTTGATATGGATGGAACCCTTACTGATCTTTGGAAGAGATATCGAGATCCTTTCTATAGAGC
>JAGLRO010000055.1 GCA_023136245.1 Candidatus Heimdallarchaeota archaeon | reverse complement strand
CTTACGCTCCAGGAGAGAAATGTGTTGAAGAGAAAAGAGACCTTTGTGATTTTGTCCTGTATATGTGGGAAGGAGTACTACAGATACTTTTACCAGAGAAAAAATTCAAAATTGGAGAACGTATTCCAGCAACAAGAAGAGGGAATTTCTGCTTAGTAGAGTTCTTGAAAGAAGAGTGACTTAGAAAGAATTTTAAGTATAACATCTAAATACTCATGAGAGTGAATCTTATGGGCAGAAGAGTAGTAAAAAAAGTATACAGGAACACTTACGCTAGAGGTCAAAGAGACATTAAAGAATTTAAAGACAGATACTTTGTAAAGGTTGAACTCATCTCTTTGAAAGTTCTCGAAGACCGCGATTTGCTTGGTAATGAATCAGAGATCTATTTCAGAGTTGGACAAAGACCCCACTATAGCACTAGAATTCCTAATCGAGGAACAATGAATTTAGAGAAAAACGAAGTTTTCAAACCTCCTGAAGGACTTACACTTTATTCAGAATTTAGACATGCTCCTGAAGGAGGTGTTGCTCAGGTTCCCTTCTATGTTTTTGAGAGAGATCCTGCTAAGAACGATGATGAGATTATCAATCATAAACTTGCTGTTCCTTTGGGATCATCAGATTATCTGGTCATTAATCAAAATGCTATCAAAGTGAAACTAAAGCTTGTTGGTTTAAGAACAAGATACTAATCTCCTTCTCTCTTTTTTATTTTGAAAACAGATATTTCAAACCTGTTTTTGCAAGAAATGGCCAAAACCTGTATTTCAATAGTAATCTATATACTATTGTTTTTTGGTTATCAACATCCCCGAATTCTGAAATCAACTCCTTGGTTTTTGGTTCACCTACTAATGAAAACAAACGTTCAACATTATCAGTACTTAATGAATTTAGATAGAAACGGACATGTTTCATTATTGTTAGATTTCTTCTCATTTCTTTTTTCCAAAGTTTTTCATATCTTGACAGAAATCTAGCACTTTGGTTGTTCTCATCTATTGCTTCACTTGCAACCTTTCCTGATATTTGGGCTGCTATTCCACCCAAAATTACTCCCCCTCCAGTTGTAGGTTTTGTTTGACCTGCTGCATCACCAACAACCAGAGTATTCCTACCATATGTCTTGCTAATAAATGAACCAATAGGTATCGCCCCACTCATTCTTTTCTCCACTACTGCATCCTTCAATTTAATTTTAGCTTGGGAGTGATTCTTGATAAATAAATCAAGATATTTTGAAGAAGGTGCATGCTTGGATCCCAGTCCAATTTTTACTGTAGTTTCATTAATAGGAATAATCCAGACAAAGAAACCAGGAGCATACTTATTCGTCTGATAAAGTTCAACAAAATTGATGTCAATATCCTTTACGTTTGACATTATATATTGCGAAGCAAATACTACTCTATCTCTTCTTGGAAAAGGTAATCCCAATTGCTGATTTAGTCTAGGAAATCTACCTTCAGCGAGTATTACTATTTTGGAAGAGTTTGTGGAATAAGATTGTTTCTTTCCAAGTTTCAATTCTATCAATTTTTCCTTTCTTCGAAGACTATTAATTTTCGATGAGGTTTGTATATCTACTCCTTCTTTTTTTGCAAGACCTGAGAGATAAATATTAAACAGTGACCTGTCAACTACGCATGCAGTTTCCTTTTTTTTACTAACTGTTATAGTCTTTCCAGATGGTGAGTGTATATGTGAACCAACAATAGACCCATTCTGAACAACATCAGGAGGAAGTTTGGATAAACCAAGTTTTTTCAATCCCTCGTAACTTAATAAACCAGCACAATGTTCATATTCACCAATTTTACTTCTAGATTCAAATAAAACAACTTTCTTTCCAAGTTCAGCAGCTGCTATAGCAGAGAGTAATCCAGCAGGACCACCACCAACAACCACAATATCATGCTCAATGAAGGACACAAGAAAAAAGTGGATTACTTTATTGAAAAATGTATGGGATTTGTTACAAAATAATGACTAGATATTTTTTATAGT
>JAGLRO010000054.1 GCA_023136245.1 Candidatus Heimdallarchaeota archaeon | reverse complement strand
AAGTACCTCATCAAGTAACTGGATCAGTTCTTTTCTTGTCAAGCTATGTTTGTGATTGTAGTTCATTTGAGCTAATTCAACAAACATTCTCTTAAGAACCCATTCCACTTCATTTCGAGATCCAACTAAATAGCGTGGTTTTGGAGTTTCGGAATAAAGAGCATCATATATTGCTTCAGCTACTGCATCTGGTTCTGGAAAGTCATGATAGTGTCCGAATCTTTCTTCAATTTGTTTAATTTGTTGTTTTCTTTGTGCATCAGTCATCAATAATCGCAGTTCTTTTTTCTCTTGTTTTTTTCTTTCTATAAAGTTTAAACCTATAGAAGATTGGAAATTACCAGGTTCAATAATGCTAACACCAATCCCGAATTCCTTCAGATTCTGGTAGAGAGCATCTGAATAAGCTTCTAAGGCATGCTTACTCATACTATATAATCCATAAAACTGGCCTGTCAAGATACCACTAATAGAACTAATGTTAACTATTCTTCCTTTAGATTTGAAAAGGAAAGGTAACATTGCATTTGTCATTCGATGAGGTCCAAGAACATTGATGTTAAGCATTTCATAAACGGCTTCTTCTGAATGAGTATATACGGATCCTGCATTAAGAATACCAGCATTATTGACTAAACCGTATAAGCCTTTTCCTTGTTTCTCTATCGCTTTAACTACACTAGATATTGCTGCAGGTTTAGTAACATCTAACTTGAAAGCTGTAGTGTTTTCAAGTTTGTTCAGTTTATCGAGATCAGCTTGTTTTCTAGCACAAGCATAAACTTCCTTACCTTGCTGAATAAGTAACTCTACAGTTTTTCTTCCAATACCAGTACTAGCGCCGGTAACCAAAACAGGAGATTCGTGATTTGACATGAAAGAATGGTACAAATAGTACTTAAAAATCTAATCGAAGCAGTGAAGTAGAGACGGTAAAATCTGCGAAAATTGTAAAAATGTAACCTTTATTAATAGAACACTTGTTCCTACACCAATACGACACTTTGAGGTCGTAAGAAAAATTATAAAATAAAAAGGTGATAAAATGAAGAACAAGAGAAATACAATATTAAAACGAACAGGGATACTAATTTTGTTCCTAATGATACCTACATTACTGGGAAGCGTACAAAACACTACAAGTTTACCTGAATGGGATTATGGTGCTTGGCAAGAAATTGCTTTTAATTGCAAGCATCCTATACTTTCAGATCCTCTCATAAGAAGAGCATTATCCCATCTTGCAGATCGAGAAGCAACTATAGAGATGGGTGCATCTCAAATTGGGGTTTTGTATCCAGGAATTACTTTTGTCAACCCCACATCCTATGGTTTTGATTCTTCAATTCAATATGATGAATATAACTCAAACTATGCTTTACAACTTATAAGAAGTGCAGGATATTCGGTAGAAGAACTAAGCTTTACTATACTCACTCCATCCACAAATCAACATCGAATAAATTGGACAGAAATGTTCGCAGAAAATCTAAGACAAATTGGAATAGCAGTAGATCATGTAGTGACGGATTGGGGTGAAATAATATCCCGAACTTTCGGTCATCCTGCTTTATTTGATAATGATCCTTCAACTATTATACCTGCTTTTGATGAAGGAGGTTATGATATGTTTGCAGTAGGTTACGGATTTGCTTTGGAGAACGATGTGGTATATTGGACTGGCGATACATATGTACATGAGGAATCCTTTAATTTCTATCAATATAACAATGAGAATTATGAAAACTTATACTTTGAAGTACAAGCTGTTGGATCTGGTTCAGCTGATTCTGCAATATTTTCAGAAATTCAACAAATACTAAAGGATGATCCCCCAGCAATTATTCTATTTCAAGGTCTTTATACAGATGATATAGAATTTGAGACTGTAACTGAAGGACTAAATCTACTTCTTGATGAAGTTTCGGGATTGGAAGTATCTGGGGACATTTCTGCAGGTTCCGCTGAATCCTTACTAGCAAAACTTGATGCTGCGACCAATCATTGGAACAATGGTAAAGATCTTCAAACAGCTCACCATTTAGATGTTTTTATCAAACATGTTCAAGTATTACTTGAAAGTGAATCCATTCCTTATATGGAAGGACAATATCTGATATATGTAGCTCAACTCATTATAAACAAAATACTTGTTTAACTTTTCTTTCCTTTTTTTTCTCTTTATTTCAAATATAGTTCTTTTTTTTGATTACCTAAATTGATTTAATAATAACTAAAAAATTGTGCGTTTAAAAAGTGAATCCTCTTCCAACCTATGTTCATGATAAACAGCAAAAGCAGTAGAATGCATTTAAATACACATTAAAACGCATCACTGAATAATTACAGAAAAATGTACTTAAATCAAAATATTTATATATTGTTGTATCAAAAGTAATCTCAAGATAACTTACAACTTTCTGTGATTTCCACTACAGAGTTGTAAAACATCCCTAGTAAATGGTGAGAAACATGATGAAACAAACTGAAACTCTAAAGAATTTGGATGATGAGATCCGCAGGCTTAAGGGTGAGTTAAGCCAACTTGAAAGAGCTAAAAGAAGTATAAAGAAAAAGCAACATGGAGTAGACATCTACTGAATAAAGACTACAAAGAAAAATCTGCTGATTTTTCTTTTTTCCCCTTCGATGATTTTATGTCTGAATTAAAGGACACAATTGAAGATAGTGTTAAGGAAATCACTCAATCCATCCGTGATTTAATACTGGATTTTAAAGAAGATTTTTCCTATCTTAAAGATGAAGTCAAAGACACTTTTGACTCCTGCGAATCTTTCGAAGAGGGAGGGATTTACGATTAAATTGAGGTGACTATATGTCAAAAGATGAAGAAATGAAAGAAATGAAAGAGGAAATTGAAGAACTTAAAGAATTAATTAAGAATTTAGCTAAAAACAAATCTGAATCTTACAAAGATCTTGATATTCCTCCTGAACCTAAACCTAGAACTAAACGAAGTCCTAGGTCCGAAGCTGAAGAACAGCTTGATAATGATGTATCTGAGCTTAAAGATAAAAAACCCAGAATTCATCGCGAACCCATTCGTCCCAGAACCCCTAGAGCACCTAAAGCTCCTAGAGCTCCTAAAGCTCCGCGAATTCCTATGAAACCAATTCAACCTGAATTCCATTTTGATTTTAATAGTGAAGAATTCAAAAAGAAAATTGAGGATATTAAAAACAAAGTTGAGAAAGCCACTACTGAAGGTATGAAAACCGCTAAAGATATTTCTGTAAAAATATCCAAAGATCTCGGTAAACTATTAGAAAAGGAAACTGCTAGAATTACTAAAGCATCTAAAATTAGTAAAGAAGAACTTAATGAGATAAATTCCGAAATCGATGTTGCTAGAAATGAAATTGGTTCATATCAACATGAGATTGACTCTGCACGTCATCGTTTAAGACAAGCTAGAGAGGAAGTAAGAAGTGCTCAAAGACGAATTGAACGAGCTAGATCCCATGGTGATTCAGAGGATAGAAAAGAAGCTGAAGAATCGCTCCAAGATAGTATTGAATCATTAAACGATGCTGAAGAAGACATTCGAGACAGTCGTTCTGATCTAGCCCAATCTAAACGAGAATTTGCTAGATTACAAAGAAGAGCGGGTAGAATTCATTCAGCGCAAAAGGGAAAGAGTCCACCCCATGTAATCCGAATTGGAGATGCAGATGTTGATAGTACCATGTCTGAATATATCACTAAGGTTATGGATTCAGTTGGCAAAAGCTTGGAAAACACATTTCGTACAACCTTTGAAGGTGGCGTTAAGGCACCATTAAAAGCAATTCGACATGCAACACGAGCTGCCGTTAAAGGTCGTCACGTCACTACTTCTAAAGTTTACGAAGATAATAATTCGATAGAAGAAGTAGATGAATTTTACGATAAAGCTTCAGCATTATTATCTGCTCTTGGTGATGACAATCGATTAAAGATTCTAAAGATTCTAGAGGATTCTCCTCAATATCAAAAAGAACTAGCAGAAGACACAGGATTAAGAGGTGGTACTTTCAAACATCACACCGATATTCTTCAAGATGTTGACTTTATTACACGTGAAGCTATCAGAGGAAGGTACCTAATCACTCAGCTGGGTATTGAAGCTATTAAATTAGCTGAAATGATATATTTACGCAAAAAACGCACAGAGGAAGAGGATGAAGCTATCAATATAGATATTGAAGACTAACTAAAGGGGATTTCGAAGTGAAACTATCCATTAAAAACAGACCTTTGAAAATCTCTCATAGTTACGAATATACCTTTG
Organism: Candidatus Heimdallarchaeota archaeon; assembly: GCA_023136245.1. GTDB lineage: Archaea > Asgardarchaeota > Heimdallarchaeia > Heimdallarchaeales > Heimdallarchaeaceae > UBA460. Next base: position 28,382 of record JAGLRO010000054.1, on the reverse strand, counting down.
ATAACAAATATGCTAAGATCACCTTATCAAAGCATTCTCTCCTCTTTCCTGTTTTCAACGAAAGACAAAACAAGCAAATTGGTTTTCTTATAGATGGACCCATAGGACTGATAGCAGACTTATTAGTTCACTCTGATGATGGAGCTGTAGGTGAAATCATTGAAGAAACGTATTCTCATATTTTGGTCTTTCCTATTGATCCTCCTTTCCTATCTCTTGACCATGTTAAAGAAATAAAACCTGTTGAAAATATGTCCCCTTATGAAGAGATAATTCGAAACTTTAAGTTTAATTTTATAGGTAGTATTGATAACTCTCAAACTAAAAGCAAAGGAGTACTTATACATACGTTGAAGAAAGGAGCAATGTGGTTCATAGGACCACGAACCACTTATTTTATCAGTCCAACAGAGATAATTGGAAGAAGAGGTGAGGGACAACTTTTTTGGTTATCTAAAAGAGAAATACTTGTAGTTAAAAGAAATGGAAAAATTAAGAGATTATCTGACGTTTTTTCTATAAAGAAAGCACGAAAGCATTTTGATCAAAACATTAGAGTTCCTCTAAATCAAGCATTTTGTAATTTTCGTGATATTTTCACTCAATTCTAGAAATATCATCTAACTTTAGCTTGATTTTTTTTGCAATCTGTCTAGAGAGAATAGGTGGTACCGATTCTCCAATTTGGTTGTAGATGCTAGATACTGAGCCAACGAATTCAAATGTATCTGGATAAGTCATTAATCTTGCATGTTCTCTCGGTGTTAATGGTCTGTCTTCAAACGGATGAATAAATCTTGATTTACCCATAATTGTCGGTGATAACAACCGCTCATCTAGTTTTATCCAATGTTTTTTTTCACCTGTTGCTCCTCTGAAATACACCGCGGCTTGTCCTTTTCTAATTTTATATGCTTTATTCTTTACTCGATGTGTGAAATGTACATATGTATGATTAGAAATGTTATTTGGGAGTGATGGGGAAGGTAAACCCGACAATGAATCTCCAACAGAAGCTTTTCTTACATTTTTTAAACCTAAATGTATGTTTGAAATAAATACACGATTTCTTACACTTGGACAACCGTATTTTTCAGCTGATATTACGTTGAAGTGTATTTTAGTGAAACCAATTTTCTGTAATTCATCTCTCAAAATACTCCTTCCTTCACCATCAATAATTGGAACAACATTTTCTATAACAAAATACTTTGGAGATAAATCACCTATCAATCTAATAGCATGAAAAACTAAATCTCCCTGTGAATCTTCATAAAACCGAGACCAAGGTTTTTTTAATCTTCTAGGATTTGCTGAAGTAAATGATTCACATGGAGGAGATGCTATAACAACATCTGGAGATTGTTTTATTCTTTCTAGAATCTCTAATGAATGAACTTCACGTATATCCTTTGAGATAATTGTAGATTTTGGGAAATTTCTTCGATATGTTTCTGCTGCATCCACGTTCATTTCAATCGCTAACAAATCATGAAACCCTTCTTGAAAAAAACCCAAACTAAAACCTCCAGCTCCCGAGAAGAGGTCTACAAAAGTATATGAGTGATTTTGGGAATTGGACATTTTTTCACCAAGTTTGGAACCCTATTGGATTTTTTTTGTGAACCAATCTGAGAAACTGGTGGGGCAGGGCGGATTTGAACCACCGACTTCCACTGTGTGAGAGTGGTATCATAAACCGAGCTAGATCACTGCCCCCTTTCACACACTTCGTAAAAATAAACAATATTTATTCTTTCTGTTGCTTCTCAAAAAGATAGAATGAGAGCAAGATAATATGCCCCTGAGGTTAACTCTAAACATCATTTTCAGGGATTACCCTATATCCGTTAGCTGAGCTCCTCAGGAGCAACTGTTGACTTCCAGGGTTGACTCTATCTCATAGTTTAGAATGACACATTCTACTCAATAGGGGCCCGTATGGTAGTCTGTTGCCTTTTTTTTGCACTTTCTTTCCTTGTTGGCATCAGCCACCTCTAGAAAGTCCTCGATAAAAGGCAAGATAGTTTACGAACTATTAATCTTGAAGTTTTTTGTCTTGAACAATATTTAAAAAATACAAGAAAAACCAAGCATTATAATTGTTTGACTTCTTCTACGAGATCTGAATGTTTATCAAAATAATCCTGTGCTGGTTTTAGTATTTTCTGAAGAACTTTAGCTACACTCATCTTTACATCCATAGGGTGTACATCACCTGATACATAACTTTCTTCAAAAGCATTAAATGAATCAAAGTGTAAATCGTCACCAAATTTCACATCTCTTTCAATTTTGAATTCGTTGAATACATCAAAAATTATGAATTGAACTATTTCGGTTACTGGATTACCTATAATTTTCTTCGGAGGACATTGAGCTTTCTGGATTTTTTTAAGTATTTCATCATCAGTATCATGTATAAAAATACAAGAATCAGGTTTTGATTTACTCATTTTTGCATCAATTTGCATAGATAGATCTGGTGCAGATTCAGAATCCATCTTCTTACCATATCCTTCTAACCCAGTTAACAGAGGAGTGTGTAAACTTGCTGGTTTCTTATACCCCAGTTTTTCTGCGGTATCTCTAGTGAGCATATGTGCTTTTCTTTGATCCATTCCTCCTACAGCAAGATCTAATTTCATATGGAATATATCAGCAGCTTGCATTGCAGGATAATAAAGAAATGCAGATTCCATTTCACCTTCAGATTTTCTCCCCATTATAGGCATTGTTCTCAAGATTCTTGATAGTGTGTTTGATTTTGCTACTCTGATAACTTTAGCCCAATAATTACTATCATCAACAAATTCAGAACCCCATATGTATTTAACATTAGAACCTTTTACCCCAAGTGACTCAAAGGCTTTTTGGAAGTATTCACCAGCGAGTTGAATCTTATCTAAATCTGCGTCTAGCTTGTTATTAATCCAACTGTGCCAGTCTGCTAGAAATACAATTGTTTCAAAACCTGCTTTAGCTAGATCTTTCAGTTTGTTTCCACATACTAAACCAGTTCCTAAATGAACTAAACCTGAGAGTTCAAAACCAATATAAGCTCGTGGTTTCTCTTTCTCTTCCAGTATCTTTCGTACTTCTTCCTCAAGAATAACTTCTTCCGCGTTTTTAGTTACCAGTTCCAATCTTTCTTCAATCGACATCACATATCACCAATGAATTTTGAGAATTAAATGAAAACAATTGCCCTACTTTAATACTAGCTAAAAGTCCTTTAGTTATCGCCATCGATATTCCAAGGGCATCATCTCTCGCTAGCAATCTCACTCTAACTCATAAAGTTTTTGGAAAAAAAGAAAAAAAAGGAAGAATTAAATTTGTTTAAACTCGATTATTCGGATACCATTTGGTTTCTTAGATATCTCTCCTTTTCTTGCTCCAATAACCATTTTTATCCCTTTTGAATGAGATCTCTCAAGCAGTCTTTGTGTGATAACACCATCTATTACAATAGTATTGCCGTTTTCTATTGTTTCCAATTTATCAAAAATCTCCGCTGCTGGACTCCTTAGTATTTCCTTATTGTCATCATCAAAGATTACTGCTTCAAGTTTTGTTTTTATCTCACCAACAGCTTTGGAAAGATGTTCTGGTAATTCAACTTTCCTAATCTCATGCCTTGGTGGTCTTGCTGAAGGACCTCTACGTGTAGTAGATGGTCTTGCTGAAGGACCTCTACGTGTAGTAGATGGTCTTCTAGTAGTTGTAGAAGAAGTTCTAGGAGTGTACCTTCTATCTGAAGGAGGTCTATCAGTTCTATATCTTTCAGGTTTTGACCTTTCTATAGGTTTTCTTTCAACCTTAGGGCCCTCAGTTTTAGGTCTATCAACACGAATAGGTTTCTTTGTTGGAACGGATTTAGGTTTTTGTTTGGATATAGGTTCAATTTTTGTTTTCTTAACCTTTACAGTATCCTTAGCTTGAAACTCTTTAACAGTTAGTCCTTCATCTCCACCAGTAAGAAAAACAGCTTTATCGATTGGTAAAGATTCCTTAAGAGCTTTCTTTATCTGATCTTTGTTCAATTCTTCTACTTCTTTACCTTTTGGTGCCCTTGCAACATAATTGATTTTAGCTACTTGAAGTAGTTCTTTAAGAATCAAGTCTCCTCCTCTATCACCATCTAGAAAAGCTGTAACAGTCTTTTTCTTTATTAGATTAAGTAATTTTGGTGATACACTTGTACCGTTAACTGCTACAGTATTATCAATTCCACTTTTGAGAAGATTAACAACATCAGCTCTTCCCTCAACTAGAACAACCTTTTTCTGTTTCTCAAATCCTGGTCCTGCAGAAATTCCTTCATCTCCAATACTAAGAATTTGACTAGTTTTTGATGATTTCTTAACCTTTAATGTTATTTCTGAAGAAAACGGACTGACATTTTGATCCCATTGACGAATTATTTCAGAAGCTCTATCAACGATAGATTTCCTTTTATCAATTCTAACATCAACGATTTCTTCGAGTTTAATTTGACTGCTACATGGACCAACACGATCTACAGTTTCTAATGTTGCTGCAAGAATAGCTGTTTCCATTCTGGAAAGACTTGAAGGTATTATTATTTTTCCCTTTGTTTTCCCACCTCTACTGGCAAGTTTAACACTAATTCTTCCAATTCTACCAGTTTTTTGGAGTTCTCTGATATCCAGATTTTCACTGAGAAGTCCATCTGTTTGCCCATAGATTCCTCCTATAATATCTGGTTTTTCTACAACCCCATCAATTTCAAATGATGCTTTTATTTCATATTTCATTGTTGAAGCATCTGTTTTTACACCCATTTGTTTCACCTTTTTTTTGTTGCTATGTGTCATAGTTGCATTAAATTACAAGAAAAGATGGATACTTACTCTGTCCCTTACCCTATTCTGTCCTTCTTATACTATACACTTTTTGTGTTATTTTCATTAAATACACACCTTATGTGTGTAATATTATTGTGATAATGATCAATTTTGATCGTGATAGGATTTGTAAGTGTGATATCCATCAGACTTTTATTTAATTTCCTGTAATCTTAATTTCATATCAATGTTTCAGGTGTATTTGTTTTTACCTGTAAGTCTGACATGTCGAACTAATCTTTCACAGTTCAAGGAAACATTAAACTTTCTTTGTTAAAAAAGTTACCATATTACACATAGAAATTATAAAAATTCTCATGCAATCTCATTATTCACAGTTGATTCCTTTCTAATCATTTTGTGGATTATTTTGCTTACCTTTAAATAACTTTAAACTCTGATTTATTTAGTGAATAATATGGACTATTGGTACTTCTTTATCATCGGAGGGATTTTGCTAATAGCATCTATTCTGATGATATACTTTAGGCTGAAGAAAAGAAAGAAAGAGGAACATCCTTTAGCTGTAAGAACTAGAGAGATGATTGTTATGATAAATCAGAGAATTCATTCATTAAATAATAGAATTAAAAAACTCGATTCAGAAATAACAGAACTTATGATTGTAATGGAAAAAAACGATCTTTCTTTTACAACACTACAAATTACACTAGAGAATATCCCAACCAAAATCGATGAAAATAAGGAAGAAATTCGTATTTCCATTTCAGATATTGAAGATCTTAGGGATTACCAATCAGAGTTGGAACAGAAAATCAAGGAAAAAGAAGAAAATAAATGGGAAAGCATTGAAAAATTGCTAGACTTTGCAAAAGAAAAAATGCGTTATAGATACACTTAATTTTTCCTTTCAAAAACACTTTTAGCTATAATTTACTAAAAGTCAAAAGCACAAAATAGAAACGCTTTTAATAACAAGATTAATGCAAAGAACAGAATTGTTGAGGTGACCTAGCATGCCAGTAACAAATCCTGAATACCGTGCAATAGCTCGTGCACATATAATGGAAAAAAAAGTTTGCCGTAAATGTTACGCTACCAATCCTGTATCTGCAAAGAAATGTCGTAAATGCAGGTCAAAAGAACTTCGAATGAAAAGATCTAACAAAAAATAGTAACATTAATGCTGTTTTTCATTTGATTTTTGAGTCAGTGAGATTTTATTTCTACTAATTACAATTTAGGATAAAGCATTAATTTCGATTTATCTTAATGCCTTTGAAAATGCAATACAACATTGAATCATAAGATTTAAATGTAGTTTATTTTTCTACGTTATTTGATTATAATATATAAATGGTCTAATATAGTTCGACTCTCCTACAACGTGATATACCTATGAGTACTGAAAGTGAAGAAATGAGCTTGGATGAAAAAAAAGAGCATCTTAACTCTGTAAGACAGAAACGACGAGAACAGATAGGTAGATTGCATGAACTTAACAATAGACGAAATGAATTAAGAAGTATAAGAGATAAGAATAACCAAGGATCAAAAACTCTTTTTAAAGAAGCAAAGACTTCCAGAGAAAAACGAGATCAGATAAATGAAGAGGTTCAAGTTCGCAAACAAATGAGAGACATACTTCGTGAAGATGCAGACAAAATTGGGAAAAGACTTGTTGAATTAGGATCACAAATGAAGAATGTTGGTGTTCCTAGAAATAAAAGGGTAGGAGACAAAATTCGTCGTCTTGAAAGACAACTCGAAACCACACCTTTTCTGACAAAAGAAATGGAGAAGCAGACTCTTCATCAACTTGAAGAGCTTAGTTCGGAATTTGAGAGAATTGAACAGTTTAAAGATCTGAGAAGTGAATTCAGAGAGATACAAAATAAGCTTCGTTATATGCAAACTGAGATTAAAACTTATCATACTAGTGTTACAACACTTGCCCAAGAATCACAGATTCATCAGGAAAAGATGATTAGTGCAACAAAAGAAGCAAAGAAAATAAAGGAAGAAGCAGACGAAGCTCATGCTGAAATCATTGCAATTAGCTCTTCCATAAATATGATTCGTAAAGAATTAGATTCTCTTACTCAAGAAGTAAAGAAACTTTCCAGTGAATTTGGACAGAGAGTTCAAGCTGTAAGAAAAGCTAAAAGGATGGAAGTAAAGAAAGCTCGCGATCAGAAATTAGACGCTAAAGCTAAAGAAATTCTTGTAAGATTCAATGATGGTAATAAATTAACTTTAGACGAGTTTAAAGTCCTGATGGAAAGAGGATTAATATAGCACTTTTTAAATTCAATATATCAAATTTCTTTCTCAAAACAAGTATTCTTGTTTCTTTTTCTAGAAGTCTGGTTTTCAAGACCACATTCACAATTCTTAAAACATCTCTACAATAGAGTAACACAAATTGATTTGGTGGATAAAATTTGAAGCTACCTATTTGTGTGATTGATGCCCAGACCAATACTTTATGTAGAAAATGCAAACAACTCTATCGTGAAGGAAAAATTAACGATATTGATATAGAGCTATCAAAGATACTTATTGACGTATCGAAATCAAATAAGGAATTGAAAAACATAACAATTCATTCTTCTGTTGAATTAGAAGATGTTGTCATCATTGTTACAAAAAATCAAGATGTTCCTCTTTTATCTTCACCAGATGTTATTGATAGTATAAAACAACATACAAAAAAAGATGTACGTTTTCTAGAAAGAACCAAGGACCCTAAGAAACTTGTTGAAAGCCTTCTTTACCCAATACCTGTTTTAAATGTCTCAACCTTGTATCTCCCACCATTTAGTGAAAAGGAGTACAAAGTTGAAATTGAAAAAAAATACAAAGGAAAATTACCTATTCCTGAAGAAGTAATAGTTCAAACAATAACATCAGTTCTAGGGACAGATGCGTTTATGGAATATGTGTAGAATTGTATGCAAAAACCTGAATCCATTTTCATTTTTCTCCTACGGAATTTATGTTAGATATTAGGTGCGAATTGTTGGAAATAATATCAATAGGTAGGATTTTAAACAAGAGAAGTTATTTTCAGAATCGTATGACTTTTGAATATAAACAAGTGATTGCTGTTCGTACAGACCTAAAGATGTCAAAAGGTAAAACAGCTGTTCAAGTTGCACATGGATCGCTTTCAGCTTATGTAAAAACAAAGAGAATATATCCAGATTGGGCAGACAATTGGTTTTCTGAAGGACAAAAGAAAATAACGGTTAAAGTAAAATCAGAAGAGGAAATTTTACAATTAGCAAACAATGCAAAACGACTTGAAGTTCCATTTTCGGTAATTAACGACGCAGGACTGACACAATTACCTCCAGGAACAACAACAGTCATAGGTATAGGCCCAACACGAAATCAAATAGTAGATAAAATATCCGGAGATTTACCCTTATTATAAGAAGGCTGAAGGTATGAATTCCTCAAATTCATCCAAAATCATCACCCCTTTCATATCAACAACAAAAGGGATTGGAGGAAGAATTAAACAAACTTCTGAGGATTTTATAGTTGCTGAAATCATTGAGAATCATCAAATTATAGATCCTAGATTAGAATCGTTTAATCTCCCTGGCAAAAGTGGATTGTTTCTTCATTTTGTTTTAATAAAGAACAATATAGATACATCTAGTGCATTAGATTGGATTTCAAAAATATGGAAAATACCCAGAAATAATTTGAGCATAGCTGGAACTAAAGATAAAAAAGCATTAACTGCTCAAAGAGTTTCACTTTGGGGTGCAAAGGAAAAATTCGAACAAGGTAGGTTAAGGAATTTAGATTTTCCAACTATGAAAACAAAAGCTCCCTGTTTACGATTAAATGAAATTAGACTAGGAAATCTATGGGGGAATTTCTTTGATATTATAATTAGGAACATAAAATCTACTGGAGAGGAAACCAAAAAAATAACACTTTCTACTTTAGATGAAATAGAATCTAAAGGTGGAATTCTAAACGGTTTTGGTCTTCAAAGATTTGGTGAACAAAGACCTATTACCCACATCGTGGGGAAAAAATTGCTTGAAGAAGATGTGAGAGGAGCAATAAAAATCTATATAGGTAAAGTCTTTGAAGGAGAATCAGATGAGGTTAAAGAAGCACGAACTAGATTTTGGGAAACGGAGAATGCAAGAGATACTCTGAATTTATTACCCTCTCATCTACGAATTGAAAAAAAACTGTTAAATCTGCTAAACAGAAGAAAAAACGATTATTTACAAGCTTTTAATTCCTTACCAAATCAATTTCGAAAATTGTTTATTCATGCATATCAATCATATCTTTTCAATAATTATCTCCGTATCAGAATTGAGAATTATAGTGATAATTTAAAGAAGCCTCTGGCAGGAGAAGTGATAAAAGAAGGAAATATTTGTGTACCTCTAGTTGGAGCAAAAACACATCTCGATAGAGAAGTTGAGGAAATTTATAATGAAATTTTCGAGATGGAGAAGATTAGTAAAGAAGATTTTCTCAAACCTTTCATTAAGAAAATAGGAGGAAAAGGGGCTCTAAGATCAATAAGTTTCAAACCTGAAAAACTTCAGATTATTGATAGTGGAAATGATGAATTAAATGAAAAAAGAAGTAAAATAAGGTTATCTTTTGAAATAAAAAAAGGATCTTATGCGACAGAATTCTTACGAGAAATAATGAAACTGTAGATAACATATGCAAGATTATGTTTCCTGTTCAAAGCGAATAAATTAATCAAAATCCATAATCATTAGGAATGCATCGGAATTATCTTGATAATATTTTCTAATTTTTGAAACTTTCTTGAAACCTAATTCTTCATACAAGCTTATTGCATTTTCATTATCTACTTGTACTTCTAGCTTAATACTCGAATATCCTAAAATTCTCATTTTTTCTAGAGAATAATCCAGTATTTTTTTTCCAAAACCTCTTCCTCTACAGTCTGGTCTAATTGCAAACGATAGTATATGAGCTTGTTTTAGAGTTGCTGTGTAACCGCACAGTAGGAAACCAACAATATTACTTTCTTCTTCTATTATGAAACATAACTCTGGAGCTCCGTAATATATATTGCCAATCAAAACCTCGCCGAATGGATACGGAAAACTCTTTCGTTCAATTTCTAATACTAAAGATATATCCTCTTCTCGCATATGTCTCAAAGTTATGTTTTCATCTGTCACAATCATCACTAATTTTGCAAACACCGAATATAAGTCAATATTCCAGCAAAACTCATATTCTTTCTTCTAATTTGACAAACAATAAAGCATATTTTTATCTTTCTAAATCATCTTACATCATAGAAAGCATATTTTTATACGATTATAGTTTGCGTAATAATAGATTTATCTAGTATGACGAGATGACTGATTTGAGTAAAAAAAGAGCTTCTGATTATGAACGAATGATTGTGAACCGCTTTTGGGACCATGGATTTGCAGTGATGAGAGCACCTTCATCTTCTGGTACAAGTAAGATGCCGAGACCTGATGTACTGGCAGGATCAGCAGAAAAAGGTATGATGTTTGCTATTGAAATCAAAACATGCCGTCAAAATGTCTTCTATGTCCAAAAGGAACAAATAGAAGGATTGATGGAATTTGCAGAACGAATAGGTGCTCTTCCATATTTAGCTGTAAAATTTGTTGGAAAACGAATGGATTTCAAATTTCTGTCAGTACCAAATTCTCTAGTTAAAAGCAAAGGTGACAGTTTCAGAGTCTCATTATCAGATGTTGTAGAAACAGGAGAAGATTTTCTTACATTAATAAATCCACAAAACACAAAGGTCAAAAGTAACAAAAAAATAATTGATGGTGTCTGAATCGACAATAAATTGAGCTGACTAGAAAATGAAGATACTAAAGAAAGATTACAAACATGGATTCGTAGAACTCATTCCAGAAAATGGAGATGATCTATATGCAATCTATAGAATTCTCAAAATTGGAGATAAAGTCAGTGCAAAAACCTCTAGAAGAGTTAAAAGAAAAGAAGAGGAAATAAGAGCTGATTCAGGCGAACGTGTTAAAATGACTATAGAAGTTGAAATTGAGGAATTCGCATTTCATGGTTTTGGTGATAATCTCCGTTTTAAAGGTAAGATTACAGCTGGTCCTGAAGATCTTGTTTCCTTAGGAACGTATCATACAATATCCTTATCACTCATGGAAAAGGTCAGAATTTACAAAATTAAATGGGCAACTATGGAGAAAAAAGTATTAGAAGATGTTGAAAAAGCTTCAATGTTAGCTCAGATTCTTATTTTGACAATAGAAGATAATTCTGCATGTTTTGCATTAGTTACTCAATTTTCATTAAAGATAATCAGTGAATATACATCGTCAGTCGCTCGGAAATTTAGTGATACTAAACAACATACAAGCGAAATGGGGCAATTCTTCAATGAATCATTACAAGTTTTACAAGATTTAGAAAAGCAATATACACCTCAAGTAATAATACTTGCTGGACCAGGTTTCACTCCCGAGAACTTTTTCGAGTTTATTAAAAACAGAGATACTGTGTTGATAGAAAAAATTCAAAGGGTTCATGTAAGTTCAGGTGGAAGAGTTGGATTAAAAGAAGTCTTATCTAAAAAGTTGCCTGAAAAAATAGCCAAAAATCAGCGAGTTGCATATGAAACACGTTTATTGGAAGAAGTTTTCAAAAGAATCGGTCAAGATACAGGGACTGTCACCTATGGCTTTGAAAAGGTTAAGAACGCACTTGCTATGGGAGCAGTTGAAGTATTATTGATAAGTGATGATCAGCTAAAGATTGATGATTTATCTCATAGAATGGTAGTAGATGAATTAGTAGAATCTAACTCATCAATGAAAGGAAAAACGGTTTTAATGTCTGTTCAACATGAATCAGGAGAACAGTTAGCCAAATTAGGTGGAATAGCAGCTTTATTACGATATCCTCTGTATGATTAAGAAAAGATTTCTTCAATTGGTTCTAAATATGTAATTATCCCGTTTGAATAAGGATATTGATGTATAATTTCCATATTGCTTATTTCATTTTCAAATTGTTTGTAAAGTTTTGAAGCAATTTCTTTTGCTATTTTCCAATTCAAGAAAATTGTGAGATTGTTTTCATCAATCTCAAGCAGTTTTTGATCAATATCATAGTCTTGTATAAGTCTATTAAATATCTCAGAAATTTTGTTTTCATTTCTTACTAGCACTCTCGCTCGAATGAGTAGTCCTTCATTTGTGATTTCATCAAAGGGTTTTGCAAAGTTTTTTGCTCTTCTTAAGAAGCGATTTTTCAGTTGAACTCCATCTTTGTAACCCGAAGAACAAAAATGAATATCTATTGGAGCTCTTTTGTATCTCTTTAAAATCTTAAAAGCTAATCGATCACTTCCATTAACTGCTACACTAACATTGTTCTTGGAATGATACCCCATTTTACCCAATATTTCGAGGTTTTCCTCAGTGATTTCAAGTTCATTTAAATTTATAAAATCAAGATTAGTTTCTATTGAGTAATCAATGATTTTGCCTATAAGTTCCTCTTTGTCTGGAATTACAGGTATCTCGATTCCTACACTCCAATCTAGAGTCTTTGCGTTCCTTAACGTTTCTTTCATCAAAGTTGAAAGTTCTAATCTTATAGGATGAAATCTTATCTCATCTAAACCAGAATTATTAAGTTCTCCTAATTGTTCCATTGTTAATGCCTTTGAAGTATAAAGATGACAATGAAATGAAACACCGAATTCATTTTTGAGTGCTGAGAGATAAGAAATAGTTCTATCCAGTGTTAAAGAAGGTTCACCTCCAGTGATTCCAGCACCCAGAGCTGAGATCATCTTGGCTTCTTCAATAGCTTCTGTTATTGTGTTTATTTTTTGTTCATTGGCAAAAGTGATATCTTTTCTCCTCTCCTTAGTCAAAGGACAATAATAACAATTTGAATCACATTTTCCTGTAACAAAGAGTACGAGTTTTCCACCTAATGAGCAAAGTTGACAACCTTTAGGAAGAGAGCCCAAAACCCGATTGTTGTACCATTTTGTGATTCTTCTCATTGAAAGAAAAAATACAATCAGATATTAAAAAGAATCAGTTTGAACAGATAAATGCAAACGAAAGCAGTTTTTATAAATTATTCTGCAAATGGTGATTAAAAGGGTTATATATGCTTACTAAACTTCAGATTATACTTATAGTAGTAATGGCTTTTCTTTTTCTTTCTACCCTAGGTAATTATTTTGATTTAAAGAGATTTGGAATTCATTTCTTTCCTCTAGGAATTATGTTTAAAACAGATTTTTTCAATAGAATTCTTGAAAAGATGGGAGAGAAAGGAAAACGATTTTGGGCATTTACTTACAATGTTGGCAAAATTCTTGCATTAATTATTGCTATAGGTTTCTTTGCATATTTTTTGGTAAACCCATTTTTGATACTTTTTGGTTCACCTGCAGGATTAGGTATCCAATTAATAATTCCAGGTATAACAGTTGACTTTAAGATGGCTTTGTTGCTCATAATCCCTTTCTTATTAATGATAGTTCCACATGAAATTGCTCATGCTGTTATGGCAAAACGAGAAGGAATTAAGATAAAATCCTCAGGGATAATTATTCTTTTGATCTTTTTTGGAGCGTTTGTTGAGTTAATGAAAGAAAGCCTGGAAGCTGCATCTTCTCGAAAAAGAATCAGAGTTCTAATGAATGGATCTGCGTTAAACGCCATTTTTGCACTTTTATTCTTAGGGTTATATTTGTTATCACCTTATATCATTTCCATAGGATATGGAGAATCAAGTGGTGTATTGATAACTAACACATTCGATGATTTTCCAGCAGAAGGTGCAGGTATAGTAAATGGAGATATCATCCAAAGTATAGGTAAAACAAACAAGAGTATGCAAATTGATTACAAAGAAACTCGCAATGTGAATGATTTCACTATGATAATACTTGATAGTTTAAACTCAAGTATTCTCTATATCATGCTTTTAGATGGAAGAAATATTTCTTTGGTTCCAACTAAAGTTGACCCAATCACAAAAACCAATAGTACAACAAAAATATTTCTGGGTATCAGTATTTACAATTATCTCCCTCCTAAAGCGAATTGGTTATCCAAAATGTTTCCATACTACTGGAACATAGAGATATTGTATATAGTTAATCTTAGTGTTGCAGCAGTATTCTTCAACTTGCTCCCATTAGCAATAACTGATGGAGATAAAATCATTCAAGAATATCTTAAAATGAAAAATAAGAATGGTTTAAAACATAAAAGAATACTAAACATTATGAGACTATTCAGTCTTGCTCTAATCGTTTTGAATCTAGTTCTTTCAGCATTTAAATTCAGGTGGTTATAATGAGATGCACATCCTGTGAAAATGATGCAATGTATGTTCGTCCTTATGATAAACAAGCTCTTTGTGTTTTACATTTTAATGAACATATGTTGAGAAGATTAAAACGAAGCATTTCCAAATATAAAATGTTTGGGAGAAAAGAGAGAATAGCTATCGGTGTCTCAGGTGGTAAAGATAGTATTGCATTGCTTTACCTTCTAAATAGAATAGAAAAAGAATTCTCGGAAAGTGAACTTGTAGCTATAACTATTGATGAAGGAATAGAGAATTATCGAGATGAAGGGCTTTTCTTTGCAAAAAAACATGTTGAAAAATTAGGAATAGAACACTCTATTTTTTCATTCAAGAAGGATTTTGGTTATGATTTAGATGAAATAATAAGCAAGCTAGGCACAAGAGGAGAAAGCAGAGAGTTCGGAGCATGCACGTATTGCGGAATTTTGAGAAGAAAAGTACTGAATAAAGCTGCAAAAGAAGTAGGAGCGGATGTCTTAGTAACTGCACACAACTTAGAAGATGAAGCTGAGACCATTCTTCTTAATATCATCAGGGGGGATATTCAAAGATTGGCTAGACTAAATCCATCTCCTCGAAAAATACATCCAAGTCTTATTCCAAGAGTAAAACCATTTCGAACAACTCCTCAAGCAGAAATTGTAATGTATTGCATGATCAATGATCTGGAATACCAAGAAATACCTTGTCCCTATGCGGAAGAAGCATATCGAGGAGTTGTTAGAGAGTTCATTTTCAAAACACAAGAAAACCAACCTATGTTATCTTTCAACATTGTCAGAGGACAAGATAAATTACTAGAAATGATGAAAGATATTAAAACAAATAAAGATCTGAAAGACTGTGAAATCTGTGGAGATGCAACAACTAGCACATCTTGCAGAAGTTGTCAGTTAAAAAGACAGCTTGAAGTGTGAAAATTTCATTGTTTTGTCTCTATTACCACAACGATTTTTAATGAAAACCAAAACAAAAACTCGATAATCTGTTCTCTAAAATGAATGGAGAGTATTGATCATATGAATGAAACAGTAAAAAATCTAGCAAAGGCATTTATCGGTGAAAGTCAAGCAAGAAATCGTTATACTATGTATGCTAAAATAGCTAAGAAAGAGGATTATGAACAAATTGCAGATATATTTTTCGTAACAGCTGATAACGAAAGAGAACATGCAAAGTGGAATTTCCAGATGCTTAAACAAGTTAGGAAAAAAATCAAATTTGAAGAGGATGAAATTACTGTTGACGCAGCAGCACCTCTTGTTTTAGATGATACAATTGCAAATCTTAAGGCAGCTATTGCAGGAGAACATTATGAATATACCATAATGTATCCTGAATTCGCTGATATTGCTGAAAAGGAAGGTTTCTCAAAAGTTGCTGATCGTCTTCGAGCAATTGGTGAAGCTGAAAAACATCATGAAAATAGATTTAGAAAACTCTTAGAACAAGTAGAAGGTAAAACTGTGTTTAAGAAAACTGATAAAGTTCAATGGGTTTGTAAAAAATGTGGATTGGTCCACGAAGGAGAAGAGCCCCCAGACATTTGTCCCAGCTGCAGCCATCCTAGCAATTATTTCGAAATTCTATGTGAAACATACTAAGAATGCCACTGATAATATTTCAAAAAAAGTAGTACATCCTACTTTTATTTTTTATTTATTAACTGATATTAACTGCTAAAAGGAAAAATGGTAGACAACTGAGCTGACCATAGCGACCTGAAGTTTGACAACGAATCAGAAGCCGTTTCAAGCTTATAAGCTCCACGCCGATTACCATAAGCATCACATATTGATCTTAGAGCTGCTCACTTCCGTGCCTGACCCATTTTGACCCTATCCTTTCTAACGATTTCCTCTGAAACCGCCTCCAGAATATATAATCCCACGGGTCGACGCTTCGACGCTATCCAAGCAAGGCGTATCAACATCAACGAAGCCTCAGCATCAGCATTCACCCCAGCATATAGAGCGCTTCTGGTACAAGGACGCCCTAGGTCCCCGGCTAGCCGTTGCTATCAGCTCAGCTTCTAGTAATAGCAAAAAGTGTATGACTAATTTAAATATTGCTATTTTGGTTGTTAGATTAAGATAACAATACTGCTTTATTCTCATAAAGAAGAATTTATCAATTCCAACTTTAGTCTGTTTTCAATGTCAGATGCAGCAAAGAAAAATCAATTCACTCCTGAATTCGTTCAAGCAATTGATGATTTTTTGGTTGGAATAAAGAAATTGGCGATTCTTGGAATTGGAAATGAAGATAATGGAGATGATGCTGTAGGATTGTATGTTCTAAAGATACTACAAGAAGAATCACTCCCTGATTGGGTAACAAATTTCTATTGCGAAAGAGTACCTGAGCATTTTCTGGGAAAAATAAGAAAATTAGGTCCAAATAGAATAATCCTTTTAGATGCTGCAGATATGAAAGAAATACCAGGGGCAATAGCAATCTTTTCCAAAGAAGCTATCTCGCAGGGATTTCATTTTTCGACACATACTTTATCTTTAACTATGTTAGAAGAGTTTCTAAAGCCAGAAATCCCTGATTTAAAAACTATGTATGTAGGAATCCAACCAAAACAAATTTATTTTGAAGCACCTTTATCAAAGGAATGTAAAGAAGCAGCAGAAGAACTTGCAGAACTACTTACTGAAAGAATTCATTCTATACGAAAATGAAACCTGTTTTCATTTCATATGTATTATTAAGCAATATAGCTGCTCAACAAGAAATATAACTGTTTGAAGAATTGGCTTCTTGGTTAAGAGATCTATAAGAGAAAACCAAGAGAGCATTATTATGAATGAAGAAAGTTTTAGGGAGTATTTATCGAAAAACAACATCGAGGAAGAACAAATATCAGTTTATATCAAAAGATTAAATGATTTTCAAGAATTTCTTAATAGAGAAGAAATAAATATCAACTCGATTCCTGAAGGAAAAATTGTTGAATATACTGAATATTTGGTTAACAAAGGTGAAGACAAAGTTCTTGATGTACTAAGAGCGCTAATTAATTATGCAAATTTCACAGAAAATTATGATTACACTATTAAAATCATAGATATTGTCGAAGGTTATAATGCTATGGACAATCTCTATACAAGAATTGCAGAGCAAATTGATGAAGAAACAAGAGATGAGATTTTTAATGAACTTACAATTCCACCCTTAGGCGTACATCCTGATAAGAAACCAACCTTTACCAAAGAGATAATGAAAAGAATGGAAGAAAAAATAGGGGAAGAAAAAACCATTGAGATATTATCTCCATGCTTACATGGTCGACCACTTGAACCAATAAAGAAAGATAGAGAAGATTTTCTAAAAATAAAGGATATTGATGAATTTCTAAAAATCAAGAAGAAAGAATTTGTTGAGAGACTTGAAAAACACAGTAAGGAAGGCACTCTTGAGTATGCCCAATACATAAATCAAGGAGCTATAGAATATGTGAAAAACTCACCAACAATAACACCGGGAATAAGAGAAGGGGACAAGATAATTGTTACAAAAATCCCTTATCAAATCATAAAATTTCTTAATACAGAAGATGAAAGAATGAAGAGATATTATGCTTGTTATTGTGCTTGGGTGCGGGGAGCAATAAAAAAGGGTGAAGAAAAAGAGATATCACATAATTTCTGTAATTGTAGTGCAGGCTTTTTCAAGCAGTATTGGGATATAATTTTCGATCAATCAGTCAAAGTTGAACCGATTGAAACGCCATTAACTGGAAAGTTAGAATGTAAGTTTGCTGTATGTATACCAGAAGAATTTCAGAAATAAGTGGTGAAGAGTATCAAGAAATTCTATCAATGAAAAGAAACAAAGAAAAGAGTTTTATTAATAACTAGCATTTGTCAAGAATTTCTTTAGCAAATTGTTTCGCATTTTCTAAATCTGTCTCATCTGGATGTTTGTTAACTACTTCAATATATTCTGCATATTCTTCTTCTTCTGTTATAATCTCAGCATTAATGAAGCCTTTAATGGGGCTAGAAGGAACACCCATGCATCGAAAATAACCTTTGTAATCAACATTTTTATCGCTTTGAAGCTTTTCATAAGTTTTACTGCATTTACTTGCCCATTGCTCGAAAAGCTCTGCATGTCTTTCAGAACCTTCAGGAGGATAAGTGGAATGAGTAACGAAACCAGCAAGCATGAACTTAGGTGATTCAGGTATTTTTTTCACGAATCGCAATACCAGTGGAGCTAAATCAGCATGATGACAGGCAGAACCAAGGAAAACTAAATCATGGTCATCCAATTCTTCCACTTTAAGTTCTTTGAAATCCTTCAGAGTTGAATCATTATTCTGTGAAGCAATTTCGTGAATAGCTTCTGCAATCATTTTTGTATTGCCTGTTTCAGAGTAATAGGTAACTAGAATCTTCATTTTATTCACATTTGATTTAAGTATAGATGATAAATTATAATATGATACTTAAATATATCACAATTGAAATCAGATATTTTGTCTAAGAGAAGAAATTATTTAATCATACTGATTTTGCATTTGTTAGAGAATAAAGTGGAACTTGAACATAATGGCAGAACCAACAAAAGTATACAGAAATAAAAAAATAGTAGATTCTCTGATAAAAAAAATAAAGGAAGAGAGCGAAAAAACAGAAGAAAAAATTAGAATAATGCATGTATGTGGGACACATGAACATGATTTAGTAAAAGCAGGATTGAGATCACTCTTACCAAAAAATATAGAATTGATTGCAGGCCCTGGATGTCCTGTTTGTGTCTCAAGTGCTCAAGATGTCGATGAGGTTCTTTGGATAGCTGATAATCATAATACTACTATTACTACTTTTGGTGACATGATGCGAGTCCCCGGTTCTTCTGAGTCTCTTTATCAAGCTCAAGGTCGAGGTATTGACGTTCGTATTGTTTATGGTGTTTCTGATGCTATTACAATTGCTGAGAACTCTCCTGAAAAAGATGTTATCTTCTTTAGTGTTGGTTTTGAAACCACTTCTTGTGTTACTGCTGCTGAAGTCGTTCGCACTACCCTTCCTAATTTTAGTATCTATTCTTCTCACAAGGTCATTCCTCCTGCTATGGAATTATTAGTTCAACGAGATGATCTTGAATTTCAAGGTTTCCTAGCTCCAGGTCATGTTTCCACTATCATCGGTTCTAAACCTTATGAGTTCATTCCTGAGAAATATAACTTTCCAGTTGCTATTTCCGGTTTTGAACCTGTTGATATTCTCATGGGTATCCATTCGCTTATTCTCCAGATAAATGCAAATTCTCCTCGTGTTGACAATACCTATGGTAGATGGGTCAAACCTGAAGGAAATACAGCAGCTTTACGCACAATAGATGATGCCTATGTAATTTCTGAAGCTCGATGGAGAGGTTTAGGCGTTTGGCCTGCTACAGGTCACGAAATAAGTGACAAATACTCTCACATTGATGCTAAAAAGAAATATGATATCCCCGAATTGGAATTTAAAGAACTTCATTCAGGTTGTATTTGTGATGAAATTCTCATTGGTAAAACCAAACCCAATGAATGTCAACTATTCATGAAAGCATGCAGACCTGATCATCCGGTTGGGGCATGTATGGTCAGTCATGAAGGAACTTGTAATGTTGCAGCAACTTACGAGGAAATACAGTGGGAAGATTAAGTTGCCATATAAAAAGAGTTAATTATTGATGTAAAGATGGAGGAAATAACTATGTGTCTCGCAATCCCCGCTATAGTTTGTGAATTTCTTGAGAATAAGAGAGTTATGGTAGACATCACTGGAGTCAAACGTGAAGCTGATACTTCTTTATTAGAGGATCAACTAGAAATCGGGGATTATGTTTTAATACATACTGGCTTTATTATAGCCAAACTAGATCCTAAACAAGCTCAAGAAGATTTAAAATTGTGGGATGAAATTTTAAGCAGCTGATTTTGCATAATTTCAAAACGTGTTTTTCAAAGGAATCCGAATAAGTTAAATAGCACTATATCTCATTCTTTTTAGTATGGTACTTAGAGAAAAAGACGCAAATGCCCAAATCCTTAGAAACTTCATAGATTTTTCAACCAAATCAAATCAATTCTTCCTTACTAACTTATCTCAAGTTATTTCTGATGCGTTAGATCAGATTGAATGTTCAGGAGAAGCGTTACGAAAAATTTCAGCACGAGAGGGAGTTGAATTATTACTACGTAACTATAGACTAAGTAATCTTGAAATAGCTTACATACTTATTTTGACAACTAGAGGTTATAGATTTAGAGTTGTCACAGAAAGAGTTTTCTTATGTGAAGAAAAAGCCATATTTCCTGACTTTGAAAGACTTCCACCATTAAGACCAAAATTATCTGATAATTTCGAAACCAAAACAGCTGTTCTAGATGCAATTCTGGAATGTCAAGAAAAAGACAGTGATGAATTACTCACTACAATTGTTCGATCAATCCCTGAATTATTGGAAAAAGTTTATGGTTTACTTTACACTGGAAAATATCTATCTATAAATGAGTGGATCCAGATTAAGGAAGATGAAGGCGAATGGATATCAGAGGAAATCTTGCGTTGTGATAACAATAATATTAAGCCATGGATGTTGGCAAACCTCTTAGTTCTGCAAGCGAGAGGGTGGTACTTTCAGGAAATACCAGAGAAATTCAAAGGAAGCGATTATGTTTTTATCAAAAAATAAGTTCCATTTAATTAACCAAAATTCTGATTTTTTGAGCATTATCATAATCTTTTTTTATAACTGAAAAATGTGTTAATAAAATGATAAAGAGGACTTCTGATGAGTGATGCACACAAAGAATTAGAAGAGATTTTAAAAATAAGTTTACCTGAAAATCTCGTAGAGGAAGTCATTAAAGTTGAAGAAGGGCATTTCGATGTTCTTACTGCTATAAATACTGCTTACGACTTAATGAAAATTCTTCACGGGGATGCTGGAATTTATCATTTGTCTACAATTACAGGAATAGAAAGAAAAAAGGAATTTCAAGTTTGTTATCATTTACAACATAGAATTGAGGAAGAATTTAGAGAAGTACCTATCAATTTTATAGTAACAAAAATCGACAAAGGGAATCCTAAAACTCCAAGTATGGTAGACTTGTATGTTTCAGCAGATTATTATGAACGAGAGATCTATGATTTCTTTGGTATTTACTTCGAAAATCACCCATTCTTACAAAGACTAATTCTGCCTGAAAAATGGCCAGATGATGTTAGACCAATGAGAAAAGAATACTCTTGGGAACAACTAAAGGAAATCACATTGAATATGGCTAGACAGATTTCGGAGGATGATTAGAAATGACAGAATTTAGATCAAGATTCAGAACTTTAGTAGATGGGAGTGACGCACCACCTAATGCAGAACATCACATCTTCATTGGACCTCAACATCCTTGGGCTGAAGAACCAGCACATTTCATCATTCATGTGAAAGGGGAAAGGGTCGTAGAAGCAGACATTCGTATAGGTTATAACCTTCGAGGTTTAGAAAAAGCAATGGAAGCAAAAACATGGCGACAAAATACCATGTTAATTCCAAGAGCTTGTGGTATCTGTAGCGCTGTTCATCAAAACGTCTATGTTCGTGTAGTTGAGAGACTAGCAGGAGTTGAAGACCAAATTTCTGAAAGAGCAAAGCTAATACGTATGTTTAGTTTAGAAGCTGAACGTGTTCATTCTCATATTCTCTGGTATGGGATTCTTGCTCATGATACAGGTTTCGATACAATGCTTCACATTTCGTGGAGAGATCGTGAGATGATAATGGACATAGTTGAAGATATAAGCGGTAATAGAGTTAATCCTGCTTTAATGCTTCCTGGCGGGGTGAAAAGAGACATTCCAAAAGAAAAGGGAGATAGAGCAAGACCACTTATTGATGAACTTATTAAAAAAGTGGAATATCACAAAAAAGTTTTCACAGAGGAAATATCAATAAGAAATAGATTGGAAAATGTTGGTGTTCTTACTAAAGAAGATGCTAAGAAAACAACTCCAAATGGACCAACTGGTAGAGGATCTGGATTACCCTTTGATATTAGAAAATCTTATCCTTACGAATTGTATGATAAAATTGACTGGAATCTTGTTTATTACAATGAAGGAGATATTCTTGCAACTACTTTAGTTAGAATTGATGAAACCCTCGAATCACTTCAAATGCTGATACAAATACTAGATCAACTTGAAACAACTCAAGGAGAGCTACTTGTTAGGGTTAAACCAAGAATTGCTGAAGGTAAATACATGACCCGTGCTGAGGCACCTAGAGGGGAAGACCTTCATTACGGAATTGCTAATGGCACTGATAAACCTGAAAGATACAAAATTAGAGCACCTTCATTAGGAAACATTGACGCTACACTAAAAAGGATGGATGGGGAATACATTGCAGATATACCAGTAATATTACGAAGTTATGATCCGTGTTTCTCCTGTACTAATAGAGTGATGATTATCAACGATAAGACAGGTGAAAAACTGATAATAAATCAAGATGAATTTGCAAGAAAGGCAATCAAAGCTAAAAAATACAATAGGCCATTTCTCTGAGGTGAAAAAAATATGAAGAAAATACTTGTTATGGGCAGAGAAGCGATAAAAAATCATATTAAAGGACCAGTAACTCTCCATGTTCTTGAAAGAATAGAAAAACACCCTCCTCCAGAAGATATCAGAACTATTCCTAGGATAGTTAAAGAGAGTTGCATTATGTGTGGAACTTGCGTAAAAGTTTGTCCTACACATTGTCTAGGAATGGAGAAGGATAACAAGGATAATGGTATGATCTGGTTACAGAGAGCTCAGTGTATGTGGTGTGGTCACTGTCAAACTTATTGTCCTAAAGATGCAATTCATATAGATAGAGAACCAGCATTATCCAATTCTCTATTCTCATTTAATAATAGACAAGACTATGAAATGATTTGTGCTAAAGGTAGTTACAAAGGAGAAATGACTGATAAGAAACTAGAAGAATTAATCGAAGAAGGCGGAAGAATTATGAAGCAATTTGAGGAGTTAAGGGGTTGAGAATGATGGGTTGGTTAAAGAGATTTGGAGTTAATTGCGCTGTTCGATCTCCTTGGATTATTCATATGAATGCAGGTGGATGCAATGGATGTGATATCGAAATTGTTGATACTCTTACTCCACGACATGATTTAGAACAATATGGAATTACCTTACGAGGTACTCCTCGTCAAGCTGACGTTCTAGTCATCACAGGACCAGTAACTATTCAGGTAGCTGAAAGAGTAAAAAGAGTTTATGAACAGATGCCCTTACCAAAATTTGTTGTGGCAGTAGGAAACTGTTGTTCATCAGGTGGAGTTTTCCAAGAAGCCCCTTTTATTCTGGGCGGAATTGATGCAGTTTTACCTATAGATGTTTGGGTTTATGGATGTCCACCTCGACCAGAAAATATAGTTGCAGCTATTGTAACATTGCTTGGAAAATTAAAACAAGATTTAATTGGAGTGGAAAAGAAAGAAATTCCAGCGGAATGATTTTTTTTCTCTTTATCTATTTCTTCGATTATATCTGATATTTGTTTAGGATTAAGTTATTTTAATAATTGTAGTTATCAATATTGAAGCAGTAGTAATTAAGGCTATCATCAAGATGCTAACTAGAATCCAGAATTTTTTCTGTCCGTAAATACCAATAGCGTTTGTTATAGCGTAAATCACCAATCCCATAGCAAAAAAGAAATAGTGAAATCGCCAGATTTGTTCAGTCAATATCACAATACCACCAACAATCGCGAACAAAGCAGTTATAATTTCAGCTATAATGTGAAATGTTCTTTCAAATGGTTTTTCAATATATTCGTTTGATTTCTTTAAAATAATAAGGACTAACCAGAATAAGAGGATTGAGATCCCCACCAAAAGGGAAAAAGCTCCACTAATAGTTTCATAAATCATAGTAAAGTAGGATTTTAAGGTCTTTAAAAGCTTTACCAGAGCAAGGCTAAATGCTTGATAGAGCTAATTACTATACATTGGTGATGAAAAACAAGGAAAAAGTAAATCCTTATGATAATTTTGCATTTTACTACGAAGAAAGAACATTAAAAGATGGAGAAACTAAAAAGAAAAAAGGAAAAATTATGTAAATAAGTTTCCAATAGCTTGAATAATTTGATTGAATACTTCAGTAGGCCATACACCTAATACAATGATTACTAGAACCATTATAATTAAGGCAATTGCTTCAAATACAGGAATTTTTAGTTTTTCTTCCCCTTTAGCTTCAGGCTCATCAAATACTATGAATTTGAGTATGTAAAGATAACCACCAAGAGCTAACACTGCATTGATGATTGCCAAAACTACAAGTAAAATATTCATAATTTCTGTATGATTTCCATTAAAGATTGCTAAGATAACATAAAGTTTTGATGCAAAACCTCCAGTGATTGGAATGCCACCTAGTGATAAAAGTCCAATAGTTAGAACAATTCCTATAAAGGGTGATCTTCTCCCTATACCTTTCATTTCACGAAGATCCCTAGAGCCAATAGCAGCTATTATTGTACCACTGAGCAAAAAGAGGGATCCCTTACCTAATGAGTGTGTAAGTATGTGGAAAATCGAAGCACTAATTCCAACCTCAGTACCAGCACCTATTCCTAGTACTATGAAACCAAGATGTACTGTTGTAGAGTATGCAAGTATTCTCTTGAAATCTATGATATCCTTTCGCCAGAATTGAGCAAATACGAGTAAGTTTCCTTCAAACATAGTTAAAATTCCAAGCCAAGAGATAAAGACTGATGAGCTTGCAACTATATCATTACTTCCTCCAAATGCCCAGAACACTGTTCGGTAGATACCATAAGCTCCAGCTTTAACTACCATACCTGACAATAGCGCAGAGATTGTAGATGGTGCATGAGAGTGTGCATCTGGTAACCAAGCATTTAGGAACAACATTGCTGCTGTTCCTCCAAAACCTATCACAAAGATTGCGATGATAAAGCCAGTAAGTGGGTTACTTGTGATTGCTGTGGAATTTCTAAGTGTAGCAAAATCTACAGATCCAAAGATTCCATAAGTCAAAGCTATACCTAAGAGTACAAATGAACTACCTGCGGTTGACATTATAAAATACTTTAGTGAAGCTTCTACTGCTCCTCGTTTTAAACGATCAAAAGCAACTAGTGCGTAACTGCTTAAAGCAAACAATTCCCATCCAACAAATAGTGTAAAGAAGTTGTTTGCCATCACAACTGTGCTTAAACCACTCAACAATGTAAAAATTAGTGCGTAGTAGTACCCTAACCCTCCTTTGTCTTTCATGTAGTTTATACTAAACAAAACTGCCATCCAGACTAAGAAAGCGAATATAGAGATAAGAATTACTTGAAGTAAATCAAATTCTAGTAATCTATCTGGAGGAAGTGTGTTTAGGTTTTTGAGTCCTGCTATTGAATAAGATAAGATTGCTAAGATAAAAATACCTAATGCTAGAATATTAGCAAACAGATGATTTAGGACGTCAGAATCAATCTTAATCTTTCCTAAGTATCTCTTTAATTGCTCAAATAGTGTTAACAAAAATGCTCCTGCTAAAGGAATTATTAGTATTAGAGGTAAGATCATTAGACAATCACCACCAAAACAACAATGGTTGCTATCGCCACGAATGAGCCAAGTATCATGTTCCAGTTAATCTTTCCAGTCTTTAAGAAGGACAGTTGATTTCCAATCCAGAAAACTGGTTTTACGAAAACTGCATTATATAAATGATCCATGTAGAACCCATGTGCTACAACGTCTCGTAAAAATCTTAACACATTGTTGTTCTCAATGAGACTTACCTCAGTTTGTCCTTTTCCATATAGGAGATATGAAAGTCCAATACCTAAGATAATTGCTCCTAAAGAAACAAAGAACGGTAGAGGTACGAAATGTAAAAGTGTATATGCTTCATTATGACCTGTTAGCTTATTTTGTAATGGTCCTTCAAGTACAAAACCAGAAGCAACAACAATTACTGCGAGAATACCTAGAGTTATTCTCATTATGTATTTTGGTTTATGTACATTAGCTCCTCTGTTCTTTCCATGGAAAATCATTAAAAACATTCGGATTGCATAAAGAGCTGTTAAGAAAGCTGCAAGAACTCCAACCACAAAGACAAACCAATTACCGTTTTCAAATGCTGTAGTTATGATCATTTCTTTCGAATATCCACCGTTAGAGATTATTGGTATACCCATTAATCCTATAACACCTACAAGCATGAAACCATAAATCCAAGGAAGTTCTTTTCTCATTCCACCCATCTTTTTCATATCTCGTTCTTCAGCAATAGAGTGTATTATTGCACCTGCTGATAAGAACAGTAAAGCTTTGAAAATTGAGTGTGATAGTAAATGTGCTTGTCCAGCAAATAATCCATGCTCCCCAGCATCACGGATGGTGAATGCTAAGAACATATAGCTCAATTGGGAGATTGTACTGTAAGCTAAAACTCGCTTCAAATCCGTTGTAACTAATGCTGCAATTGCTGCACCAACCGTAGATATACCAGCGAGTATCATCAGTATAACATAGAATACAGGTTCACCCCACAATGGGCTGATTCTAGCAACTAGATAAACACCTGCCTTTACCATTGTAGCGGCGTGTATTAGTGCAGAAACGGTTGTTGGACCTTGCATTGCGTCTATATTGACTGTATCCCCAGAACTTAACCATGACTGAAGTGGGAATTGAGCTGATTTCGTTACTGGTGCTAGAAGCAATAGTATGCTCATAAATACTGCATTACTACCTGAAGTCAAATCAGTAACAAGTAGACTGTTTGTTTGTAAGTAAGCCCATGCAAGAAATGCTAGAAATCCAACATCTCCTATACCAGTCATAATTAGTGCTTTGATACCACTTAAAGCTGGTTTTCTTCCTTCTTCACCTTTCTTCATATAGTGGTGAGCTATCAGGAAAAATGAACAAAGTCCTACGATTTCCCAACCAAGGAAGAGGAAAATCATATCATGTGCAAGAACTAAAAGTAACATTCCTCCAACAAACAATTGCATAAAGAACCAATATCTTGAACGATGTTTGTCTTCAGCCATATACTCCAAAGAGAAGAATGCGATTAACATGCTTAGAACAGTCACAATAAGTGTCATCAGCACGGACAATGTATCTAGATAAAATCCAGACTGAATCACTTGATCAGTTGTGCTAGCAAGATCAGAACCTGCTGACCAACTCAACCAGTTGAAATCATATGGTTTTGGAGCTCCATCGAAAAGTATGAAGATTATTACAGCAGTAACTGCAGATACTGCAATGGTTAACACACTGAATATATCTCGAATTGCCGTCCATTTTTTTAGCAACAGTGAAATAAATGCTCCTACTAAAGGTGACAGTACTGTTATTATTGAAAGTAGAAAGAGTGTTTCTATCATCATCATCACCTTTTCAATGTAGACATTTCATCACTATCCACACTTTTTGCATGACGATAGTTGTTAATAACAATTGCAAGACCGAGAGCCATTACTGCAGCACCTATTGCCAATGAAATTACTGGAAATACTTGTGCTAAAGCAGTAAATTTGTTTCCTTCAGCTGTAATTTCTGTTCCTAATGCAATGAAGATTAAGTTTATTGCAATAATCATAATCTCAATACCCATCAGTATCTTGATGATATTACTCTCTCCGAGAAGTGCAAATAACCCAACACCGAATAAAATAACGGCAAGTATTAGTAAATGCACTTGATCAATCATACTTTTGTCTTCTCCTTAAGTTTCTTTTTCTTCTGATGGAAGAACAAAACACCTATTCCAACAGTAGTTGCAAAGAAGATAATTCCTTGAAGAATTATATCTGTTGCTCTTTCGTCCCATAAATCACCAAAACCAATGATTGTTCCGGTAATCGAAGTAATGTCGTACTGAATTATTACCCATATGAAAATTCCTACAATTATAGCAACAGCTACGAAAGCAATAACAGTTCTTTTCCAACTGAATGTTTCGTCTTTGTGTCTTTCTGTTAAAGCTACTACAGTTATAAATAGGGAAGTTAAACCACCACCAAAAACGATAACTTGAATCCAAGCAAATAGTGTTACTTCAAAGAGCAATAAAACACCCCATATGG
>JAGLRO010000053.1 GCA_023136245.1 Candidatus Heimdallarchaeota archaeon | reverse complement strand
TGTCAAAATCCTTGATATAAATATATGCAGTTTCTGAAAGATTCATCTCTGCTGCAATTTTTTGCAAAATTTCATCTGAATATTCCTTGGTTAGTAAACAGATTGCAGCTGCATTTCCTTTGAAAGGAATTGCCGTAAAAGCATCAATTTGATATAGCGGAAGTGAGTTTTCTTTGTTGGACATTATATCTCAACATGCAAAAATGTATAAGCAGTTTTATATTTATTTATACAACGCTAAAACAGATTTTAACATGTTATATCTCTTCTTTGATTATATGATAATAGCAAAACTTTATGAATATTATTTGCAGAAATATCTTTATGAAAAGAAAAATATTACACGGAATTGGAATCATTTTACTTACTATTTTGATGATACAACTCGGTTCGATTCTAAGCCCTCCAGCAAGAGCTGTTGTGGTTACAACTCAACAAGAACAGCGTTTATCTGAAGCAAATTTTATCGATACAATTAACAGGTTTGTAATGCATTTTGAATCTAGAAGCGACTATAATGAATACATTGAAACACATTCAACTGAATTGAAATTCCCAAATCTAAAAATGGTAATAATTGATGATTGGAAGAGTAGAGAAACAGACATCAGAAGGATGAGTGGTGTAGATAAAGTATACGACATAACTAACAAACGTTATTATTTTCAAGACATCCCTAAAGATGGATTAGTGCCTATTAATCTCGATGATGTGGTTCATACTATTCAAACGAAAGATATGCTAAATGTTCAACCCTTATGGGATCTAGGATATTTTGGAGCTGATACTGTTATTTACGATATTGATACAGGGATTAATACTGCTCATGTTGATTTTACAGGTAGAATAAACTTAACTCACAGTTTATCCTTTGTTAATACCACTTATGGATATGGATCAACTGATATGACTTTAGATGATAATTATTTTCATGGTACAGCTACTGCAGGAATAGCAGCTGGAGATGGAACTGGTGATCCAAACAATATTGGGATGGCACCAAGTGCGCAAATAATTGTTGGAAAAGTTTCAAATGTAAATGAAATTCGAATAGAAGCCCTAATTGCAGCTCTTGAATACGGATTATATTTAGGTAATGTTGATGTTATCAACTACAGTATTGGAGGTACTGATTTTTGGGGTATGGATTTAGATGAGCTTTTAGTACGAGAACTCACTTTAAACGGTGTAATAGTTAGTTGTTCTGCTGGAAATGAAGGAGAAGACGGATATTATAGTTTAGGCTCTCCAGGTTCATCTCCTCAATCAATTTCTGTAGCAGCAACAAACTTAGCAGGGTCACCAGCTAGTTTTAGCTCATTTGGTCCAACAAATGAAGGATTTGCGAAACCAGATTTGGCTGCTCCTGGAAAAGGTATTATGGCTCCAAATATTGATGGGACAGATAATTACGAAGCTGTTGATGGAACATCATTTTCAGCTCCTCACATAACAGGTGTATCTGCATTATTAATTGATGCAATGAAAGGATTAGGAACACAATATGATGTAGGTCTGATTAAAGCAGCCTTAATGAAATCTGCAGATCCAGGACCTAACGAATACCTACATGTAGGTGCTGGTTTTCCAGATGTTGGTGCAGCTTTGAACCTTATACAAACCGCTCCAATAAATGGAAGTGGATTTGCTTCAATCATGTGGGCAATTCCAGAGTTTCCAATCTCTGCATTTGCAACAATGCCTCAAGGTTTTCATTACGAGATGTTTGTATCTTCAGTTTCTTCCAC
The DNA here is from genome assembly GCA_023136245.1 of Candidatus Heimdallarchaeota archaeon. GTDB lineage: Archaea > Asgardarchaeota > Heimdallarchaeia > Heimdallarchaeales > Heimdallarchaeaceae > UBA460. The sequence continues at coordinate 13,422 of JAGLRO010000053.1, read as the reverse complement.
TCCATGGAATGATTTAACTCCTTTAGTAACTGGAAATATAAGTTCAATACTAACCTTGAATACAACTTCATGGACAGGTCCTTGGGCAAAGAATTTCTTTATCTCAGTAGATGTACCAGTTGATGCTACATTAGGAGTGTATGAAGGTTACATAAATTATGAAACAGCAGGTGGTGTAACTGCAAACACTCACATCAAAATAACTGTTACAGAAGGAAAAGCAAGAATCCTCTTCCCATGGTTCTTAAATGAATGGAGTATTGATCATTTCCTTGGTCAATACAAATTCGCAACACAAGATTTACTGGCAGAAGGTATAGCTGTTAATGAATACGCAATACTTAATATTTCAGGTGAATATTCAAAAATTACTCCTGAATTATTAGCAACATATGATGCTGTATGGTTAGCTGATGTTTTCGATTACCAATTTGATCCCAATTTAGATCCAATTGGATTACTGGAATGGAGACCAAATATCTACGATGAGATAACAGCAATTCAGCAATATGTTGAAAATGGTGGAAGTCTTTTAGTTGATATAAACGGACCAAAGATGGAGGATGTAACGGGATATGGCACAATTCTCGCTGGAACGAACAGTACGTTTCTTAATGAATTCCTAGATCCTTTTGGTATTGCAATACCAAATACTCCTCATACTTTTGCAGGAAATCCTGTAAAAGCAAACATTATATCGACTCATGCAATTACTGAGGATGTTGATTTCATAGATCATTGGGGTACAACTTTAACTGTAACAAGTGAAGCGAAAGTATTAGCTAGATATACTGGTGGAGATACTGTAGCTGTCCATGAAAATGCTGTAGGTGGTCGAGTAGTTGTTGTCACAACAAACTTCTTCATGGATACTTCTGGATATCTCGAATCTTATAATGCTGGAACACAAAATGCATTATTCACACAGAACATCTTCCATTGGTTAATAGCTGAAGAGAGATTAACAGGTAGTTACATTCTTGATGACACAGGTGTTTCATACTCCATCAAATCCTTTGAACCCTCTGCAATACTTACTGCAACTGTATCTGTTGGTGGAGCAACTGCAGAAACTGTAACACTAACAGATTTAGGTGCTGGAGATTATTCATATAGAATGGACTTTGACATTGAAGGCAAGTACGTTTTCAAGGTCGAAAGCGCAGATGATAAATATTTAGCTGGTATTTTCTATGATGCTGATCCTCCAGTTATTACACATGGAACATGGGTGAATAACACTAAAATGGATGGTGAGAAAATAGACTTCACTGTTCAGGATACGACTACGAACATAGTCTCAATCAGTGTAACACTGAATGGAGATAATGTCCAAACTTTCGGTTCAGGAAAAGTCCGTACATTCATAATCTTCAAATCAGCATTAGAAGATGGAGATAATATTCTCCATGTAGTTGCTACAGATGCAGCTGGAAATAAAGTAGATGAAATTTATGTTATTCCTACAAAAGCTGGTGGAGCTTCAGTATCTACTTTGGCAGCTATCCTAGGTTTGTTATCGATTGCAGCTTTAGTCACCCTAATTCGAAGAAAAAGAAGATAATTCCTTCTTTTTTCTTTCTTTTCTTTTATTTGAAGGAGAAGATTTTTAACAATAGATTCGTATTTTTTCCCAAATTAAACTGCATTTGTTTCATAATTGAATTCAAGTGAGCTACTCAAGCTGATAATAATGGGAATAGCTAAGGGATCCAATAGGATTGTATGGAGTTTTGGGACAATAACTCTCATCTCGATTGTAATAGCCATACCTATTTGGTATTCGAGAAGTATATTTTGGCATTTTTCCGTACCCGTTGCATTAGCAATTTGGTGGATTTTTATCACTTGGACATTCAGAGATCCCAAGAGAGAAATAACTAAGAATCCTGATAACATACTAGCCCCAGCTGATGGAACAATAATTGAATTAATTGAAACAGAAGAGGGTATATCATGCACTATACGAATGTCACCTTTTGATGTTCACATGACTAGATGTCCTATAGATGGGAAAGTTGATTATGTGAAGTTTAAGAAGGGTTCTCATTGGCCTGCTTATTTTCCCAATTATGCGGTCAGAAATCAGAGAAATGCCATAAGGATTATTGGTGAAAGATTTAATGAGGAAGCTATTGTTACTCAAGTTTCAGGTATTTTTGCAAGAAGGACCATTGCGTATGTCGAGAAGGGGAACAAGGTACTTCAAGGAGAGGTAATTGGAACTATCAGATTTGGTTCTATTACGACTCTTCAGTTTATTAGCGCAAAAAGATATAAAATAGTTCAACCTCCTCCTAAAATAACTAGAGCTGGTATCACAATTCTAGCTACACAAGAAAAAGATAGTGATTAAATGTCTTGGCAAGATGTACCCTATCTCCAAAAACCATGGATAAAAAAAACTGCTTGGTTTTTAGCGAATTTATTTACTCTTGGTAATATAGTATTAGCTATCACAGGAATAATCTATATATTTATTGCACCAGAAAACTATGTTTTTTGGTTTGCTAAATTTCTAGCAGTATGTTCTATCCTAGATTTCGCTGACGGAAAATTAGCAAGAATCAGTGGTAGTGAAAAACTAGCAGTTGATATTGACACTATTGTCGATGCTATAGCTTTTGGAGTTTATCCTGCAATCTATCTTGGGAATTTAATTGCTAGTTGGGAAAACAGTCTTTGGAAAATTAGTTCAGGATGGAGTATAACTGCTGGTGTCGTAACTGGTCTCATTTTCCTTGGAGCTGTTTGGTTCCGATTATATCGCTTTGTTAAAAGAGATCCCCTTTATACTCCTTACTTCAACGGTTTACCAAGTCCTTTTGCTGCCATGGTTATCGCATGTTTAGTGATCTTTCCTGAAACTCCCGAATGGGGGATTGTGATAGCTACAATTATTTTATCAGGATTCATGCTATCAAAAACTCCTCTGCCATCTTTCAAAGGAGTACCAACAAAATTTGATTTGTTCTGGATAATCACAACAACACTTTGCTTCGTACTCTTTGCGACGTTCCCTTTCAAACCTGTTAATCTTATGGTCTACCCTAGTTATGCTATTGCTGTCTTAATGGTAATTTATTTGATAGGTGGACCAGGATATGCTATGAAACTTGAAGAAAAACAGAAAGAGAAGGAAATTAAAAAGGAAGAAAAATAAACCTAGTCTATTTTCTTAATTTTGTTTGAGCTATTTGTTCAAAACCTAATGCATTGGACATGACAGCATCTTCAGGCATTATTACCTCGTCCTTCTTTTTAACAATATTTGCTTCAAAGAAAGCATCTTTCAAATATTGCCCAAAGACATAAGATCCACCACCACATATAATTACTTTTTCGATCCATGCATCAGGTGGCAAGTTATTCAGCAATCTGTTACTCTCATCAACAACAACATCAGCAATTGATGTTACAGCTTGGTTCATAGCTGCACTGATATCCAAAGCTTTTCCTCCAACAAGGATATTGGTTTTTCCTTGTTCAATCGCCATCATCAAATCAAAAGGTCTCACTATTTTCCCGGATTTTTCTTGAATTGCACGAGAAAGGACACTTGTCAGGCTATCTACTGCTTCCTCAAGAGAACCTGAAGCAGCTCTCATCATATTTCCTTTATACATGCAAAGAATATCTGTTGTTCCATGACCTATGTCAACAATGATTGAGTCTACAGCTGTTTGAACACCACTGGTCTTCAATGTATACCAGTAAGTACCATAGGGTTCAGGAGCAATGAAAACTTGTTCAACTAGAATCTTCATCTGTTTGGATTCACCAGTAGAATCATTTCTTACTTTAACTTCATGTGTTCCTTTTAGTCCTCTGCTAAGAAGTTTGCTTTCCTCAGTACCTGTTGCAATAGGCACTCCAGTGCCAACAACAAATTGTTCGTAATTAGATTTCATAATTAGACTGAGGATTGCTTTTAAAGCAAGCAAGCTGTTTTCAATCGATTTCATTTTTCCCTCAGAAGCTAAAGGTTTCCTTATTTCACTTTGTAATCTAGCTAATTCTCCAATATAGACTTCTTGACCTTTTGAATCTTCAATTATTAGGTTGTTCAACCAGCTTTTATCTGAGGTCATTCCTGTCCATCCAGGATTAGGATTTCCTATTACGGAAGGAATTCTATATTTCTGATCTCCACAAGTAAGTTTGATTGTACTCGTTCCCAGATCTATTCCTACAGCATTTGTCATTGGCGCAATAGGCATTTTGGTTTCACCACGGTTATTTACATTTGTTTTTGTTATATAAACTGTTTGTCTTATCATAGTATAGAAAAATTCGTAAATAAAGTCGGGAAAATTCTATTCCAATAATTGAACTATTATGTTTACAATTATTAAAGAATTGAACAGCATATAGCTAGCAGTTTTTTAGCTCCTTTTTCCAATTATTCAACTCAATTCTAAGTCAGATAAATATACTTATAGGACTTATAGACACCGTTTACAAGAGAATAGATAAAATTGTAAAGAAAGTTTATAAATGTATAAGCTTCTACACACACACATAATCTCCTAGGTGATTCATCTGGGTTTCTTTGAGCAAAAAATGGACGAACTAGAAGTAAGGGCTCAGATTGACCGTGTACTACGGCAATCATCCAACCTATTTACCATTGGGAATGGTAAGAGGGTTCGCCTAAATGAAGCTATAAGAGTAAGAGAATTTACTGCAGTTTTAGGATTAATTATCGCTTACAGTGCAGGAACTTTCATGAGTATTGATCGTTTCAGAATTGAAGGTCATCATCCAATCAGGTACAAAAGAATAATTAATCGTTTGAATTGCTATAGCGGTCAGGTAAGCAGCGCTTTGATGCTTGAATTACTGAGACTGCGAGATGAAACAAAGCTAAGTAAATATGATCTAATAAAAAAGGTTCAGGAAAAATATTTCACACAGAAACCAATTGGTACAAGAGATATTACTGAATCCTTGAATAGAATGCTAAGAAAAACAATGGATGAATTCTTCCAATTTGAAGACAGATATTTCAGAAGAAGTGATTTTGAATTAAGATTGGTCGAAATTCCTCGAAACACTCCTTACGAATTGGCGAAAATAAGTTTGGATAACGTTATTCAGTTCTAGAGCCTTTCATCCCTTGATGGAATTTTTTATAGTTTTTTTTGCTATTTATTGCACAATTTCATTCTAATTATTATAATGAAAAGCCAGTAATTCTGGAACTATATATTCTGAACGTACTGTAAGCGTTGTTCTACGACTAGTTGAGTTAACTTTTGAATAGGACGTACAATTAACCAGACAGGTTCAGGTCTTTTGTCAACTCTTAATCTATTGCTTTCATCGAAATACTCATCTGTTGATTTAGAAGTTAAAATCGAAAGCAAATCATTTCTAGCATCAAGACAACTTCCTGTCATAACATAATTCGCAGCTTTATCGCTGTGAATCGCTCCTTCATCAATCAATTTCTGAATGATTTCTCGTTTATCAATCCGTTCTTCTATTGATAAATCAGATTTATTTATATATGCAACTACAGGTATCTTCTCTCCAAATTCTTCACCTACGATTTCTTTGGCTTCAAGAATTGTAGCATTATTCATCTCTTTTGCATTTTTCTCGAAATTAAGAAATAAAAGAACTCCATCTACTCCCTTCATCACAATTTCCCTTTGTACTTTGTGTCTTTCTTCACCTGGAATCGTCCAAAGTTGATATCGAAGTCTGTCAAATTTCTTTCCTTTAAATGGTGGAGTCTGAAAAACACCTTGATCAAAGAAGACTGTTCTACCTGAATCATCTTGAATTTTAGTTAAGGAAGAAACTATAGTTTCAGGATTTTCCATTCTTCTAAGAGCATTAAAAACGGTTAACATGCTAGTTTTGCCACTCAATGGTGGACCAAAAAGAACAATTTTCATTGTAGGTTTTCCCTCTCTATCTACTGAAAAAATGTCACTTAGCTCTATTTGACTCATAACAAACACTACTGTAAATCATTATTTAAAAGATTCCTAATGGGAAAAGAAAAAATAAGATTAGCTACCTAATCTTTCTTCTTAAAATGGGTATCACTAGTAAGAATAAAAGAGCTGAAATGCTCATCCAAAATGGTGAAGGAGTACCATTTGGTGTAGTAGGAGGATCTCCTTCCAATGTAAAAGAATCAGAATCTGGTGATCTTACTGTTCTTCCTGCATACTTGAAGCTTATAGAAATATAATATTCTCCATTAAACTGATCAAGATTTAGAACAGCGCTCTCCCATTTATTCGATACATGATTATAGCTTATTTCATAAGCTCCAACAACCACTGCTGAAGAGTCATAAAGTATTATATTAGTCTGAACAAATTCAGTAAACGTTTCCCGCGAATTTAACTGAGTGTAAGAAGCGTTAACCTCAACTGATAGACTAGTAACGCTGTGTAGGGTGATTAGGGGTTTTTCAACAGCTAAAATATGCTCTACTACGATGTTGTCTATATCTTGTTTGCCGTACATATCTGAACCCGATGCAATCACTAATACTTTGTATTCATCCTCATCAAATGATCGTAATGATAGATCTATGTACCAGAGATCAATTAGTGAGTAATTCATTTCTAATGTTTCGTATACTTCTAAGGTATCATGATATTGAAATTGAATAAATACACTCACATCACTTGTGTTTGTAATTTCAGTACTATTAATATCTTCAATTAATACGTTGTTTAAAGAGAATTCCCAAGTATCTGTATCGAAGTTCAAGGTTGCTGAACTTATAAACAATGGTTGTCCTATCACAATAGAATAATCAATGGTATTTGAATAACCTAATCCGAATTCTTCGCTGAAAGGAATTACAGGAGTTACACCTTCCATTATGCTGGAAATCACGTAAGCTGTATCGATCAGCGTTCCATTAATGAACCATGCAAAATCTCCGTTCTCAATACTTTGGTTGACATGCCATCCATTTAAATCATGATATGCTATTGAGAAACCTAAATTGTAAGATGGAGGTCCAGTTACATCATACATAAAATAATCAGGTGGAGAATTAAGCTTTATTCCATAAATTCCATAATATGTGTGATCAACATTAGTTTTGTGAAGTGGAAAACTTGATACAGTTGAGTCAAGATCTAGATTGATCTCGAGATTAATGAAACCATATAATCCTCCTCCAAATGAAGGATCATCTACTACCAAAGCTGTAATCCAATTCAAGTATAATTCATTGAAATCTAGTGAATAACCTAATCCATTTAGCGAATCTTCTACACCTTGAGCATTAGTATCTGTATCAGAAACAATATTTTTGATAGCTATATCTCCGTATTTTTCTGCTACATAGAAGATAAATGCATAAGCTCCACCATAATCTATTCTTACATCTTTTCCTCCTTCACTGTCATAGTTCCAATAAAGAAGTGAATCTTCTGGATTCAATTCAAAATGACTTAAGAAACCTGAACGATTGTGGCTTGGAATATAACCATTAAGGTATTTGGAATAATCTGCACATCCTTCATCTACCCAAGTGAATTCTTGAGGATCATAATTGTAGTGAATAAGGTGTTCGAATTCGTGCGCTAGAACCCCTAATCCTAAGCTGTAATCATAATCAACATATACCATCTCTCTTTCGTTTGAATAAGTAATAACTTCCTCATTTCTAGGATTGAAATATCCAGCAATATCACCATCAATATCTGTTAGTAGGACGGTAACATGAGAATCACCATCAATGTCACCTAAATTTCCATCTGTATTCCCAAAATACTGAATATTATTTGGGTAGATCTTATTCTCAAATTCATCTCTCCAATATTCAGCAGTATATATTGGTGTTTTACCATTTTCTACATATATATAGCAATTAGCACCTAATGCTTGCAAAGTTGCTGTAATTTGAACATATACGTAAGGAAATACTAAAAATGATTGTACTAACCAAAAACTAGTTTGTTGTCCAACTGTATCATCCTCAAGAATAGCTCCAGAGGAATCTTCTTTCCTAGTTAAAGATATTCTTCCCTCATTTTCTTCCCTAAGTTGTTTCTTCAGAATCTGAGTGGGATTGGTGGGATCTTGTTGGAACAAATCATATGAAGTTAGACCTTCATCATTTTCTTTTAAATGCTCATCAATATTTGTAAGTGCTACAGAAGTGCTGTTATTTTGAACAATAACAGGCAGTATTAAGACTAGTACTAGAATACAAAAACCAAAGCTTCTTTTTCTTAACATGAAAATGACCTCTTTATTACTTTACTACTAAAAGCAATTAAAAATGTTGACAAACTAGCACATTATCAACTGAAAAAAGCAATTCGTATTGTTTCGTAAGTAACTGATACTATAAAATTCGCTAATAAGAGAATCGAAGCCAAGAATATAAACTTAAGAGCTGCAAGATTTCTTCTCGAATGTTTTGATGCTGCAATCATTTCTTTCCCCCAGTATGTATCATCTTCTCTTTTAAATTCCCAATATTCTAAGTAATCCTCCTCATCAGATTCAGGGTCACAGATTATTCTAATTTTGTCATTTAATTCTCTATTTGTCAAATCCTTAGCTCTTACTTCTAACAGAATAGAAATTGCTTTTTTTGGAGGGATTTTGAAAACTTTAGGTACTATTGCAATTTCTTTTTCTTTTTGAAGCTTATGAGGTATGATCTTATCGTTAATCAACACTTGTATAGTTTTAAAGTTTACAAAATTTGGATCATATCTTATCCTTATTTGGAAATCAGAAGGTGTTATTGCTTGATCATCAGGTTCAACAATACGCATTTTTGGGGGAACATTATAGCGTGATAATCCTCCCATACAACCTCCAATTATGAGCAACGCTCCAGGAATGATAAACAGTTGATAATTGAAGAATCTTGTTCCTACATAATTTGTAAAACTATCTATAAGAATCATTATAATTATCTCAGGAAGTAGAATTATTCCTCCCCATTTCAAACTAAATTTGGCAATAATTATTATCTTATCTCTTCTGGTTAAGCTCAAGTAATCAATTTTCTCTTTTTTCTCTCTTTTCTCTTTTTTAAATCGCTTGAACATTTCAATCACTTACTATATACTTGAACAATGTTAGAGAATAGAACACCATTAATATTGCCAGATGAATACCTAAGAACGTACCTACAATACTGTTGTATCCTTCCAAAGATAGATTCCTGAAGGCAGCATAAACGAACACTGTACCACCTCCAAATAGCAAAGCAACACTAAAAGCTAATGCTGCCATCATTTTTATGACAACAGCATCAAATTGCCTATCTGGTTTCTGTTTTTTAGGAGGAGGTTTCTTTTCTGTCATTTTGATTCCATTTTATAATTGCTTTAGCTTTTTGTATCACATATATATTACTATTCCTTCACAAGTTCCCCAACAACAAATAATCTACTCTTTCAATCTAATGAAAGAATTAGTGTAATTCCAACAAAACTACTTCTTCTTCTTCTTGGGAGTAGCTTTTTTCTTCTTGGTTTTTTCAGAACGGTTGGCTTTTTTTAATTCATTTTGAATGAGTAGAATTTTATCATCTTCTTCTTCGATAGTAACTTCTTTTTGTGTTTGCATTTTCTCAACAATATAACGAGGTAATTGAATTGTTCCGTATGTATCCAAATATACTTGATGCATATCTCTTATGGTTTTTAGATTAGCAGTAGGTGAGTAACCAGAAATCCTTCCATCAACAATTTGAATTAAACGATCAGTTGCTTTTGCTACATCAAAATCATGTGTTACCATAACAGCAGTAATACCATGTGTTTCATTTAGACGTTTGAAGTATTTGAGTAAATCTCCAGCTGTTTTACTATCTAATTCTCCGGTAGGCTCGTCCGCTAGAAGCAGATAAGGTTGGTGAGCTAGAGCACAAGCTAAACCAGCTCGTTGAACTTCACCACCAGAAAGTTGCTGAGGTTTGTGATTCATTCTTCTTTCTAAGCCAACTTCAGCTAATAGCTCTTTCGCTCTTTTGATTCTTTCTTCTCTCGCAATACCTAGCAATCTCATGGGAATTTCTACATTTTCAAAGATGTTTATTTCCCATATTAAATTTCTATTTGGAATTTGCCATAGTGTTCCAACTTTATGTCTTCTGTAATTGCTTCTATCTTTCTCAGAAAGCTGATCTAGTCTTATATCACCTACTCTGACATAACCTGCTGAGGGTTCAGCCATTCCTGCAAGAATATGTAATAAAGTTGTCTTTCCACTCCCAGATGGTCCAATAATAGAGATAAACTCCCCTTCTTTTATCTCTAATTCAATTCCTCTTAGAGCAGGAACTCTAATACTGTATTCCTGTGACTGATATATTTTTATTAAATCTCTTATTTCAATGAATGACATTTTATCACCTATGCAGATTGTCTTAATTCAGTCCCAATCTCCTGTTTTGAGGAACTTATAGTCGGAATAGTAGCTCCAACAATTGCTGCACCTAATAAAGCTGCTATTGCAATTGCGATTCTTCCTATGGGGAAACTTAGATAATAAGGTGGAATTGTTCTGTTTGTTGTTAGAACGCCTAACAGCATAGAAGATGTAACATAACCTATTATCAACCCTAGTATAGATGAGAACACCAAGAGAGCAATATAAACTGAAAGATAATAGATTATTAGTTGTTTAGAAGAAATTCCCATAGCTTTCATAGTTGCTATTTCTTTGGATTTGTCTATCAATTGAATTGCTGCAAATAAAGCTAAAATAATTGCATTAATTGCAAAAGACATTAGAAGTGTTGAATTTATTGCTGAGTAAAGGATGGAGGATCGCGGACTTTCAGGTTTTACAAAAATCAATGATTCAACATCAGTTACAATCCCTTCGGCAATAGATCGAATTTTCTCAGAAGCATCAGCTATAGCATATTCATCTTTTATATTTATGTAGAGATAACTAATAACATCAAGAGGGTGAGGTTGTACTCTATCCATAAAATCAGCTCTAGCAACAAGATGGAAGTACATTGCTCTGACGGTGTCAACATTAATTTCATTTACAAGCAAAGGCCAATAATCATAAGTTTCTTTTATTGTAACAGTAACATTCACATTAGCATAAGGAGAACCTAATGTTTGTCTCCATGTTTCATTATATGCAAGATATGTTATCTGTATCTCTTCGTTAATTCCCCAATCTAGTACGTTCAACTCATCGTTCTGACCCAAAACGTCTAATGAATCATTTAATGCACCAAACATGGTAGCTAAAGATTCATCACTGAAGTCATTTCTGAAATATGCCGTTTGTTGGAAACTTTCAGGTTCTATAACGAGTACTGAGTACGTAAAACCTAAATCCCCACTTACATCTCTCAAATCAACATATTTCACAGGAGAAATTAAAGAAACTTCTGTAAGATTTTCAATAGAGGTTTTGAGATACTCATTATCCAGTGGAAAATCTCTAATTACTATATCAGCTCCTAAGTCATAGTAAGCTCCATGAACATTATATTCTTGATAAGTTGAAGGAACAACTATAGAACTAACAACTAATGAAAATGAGAGAGTTAAGATAATAGATGATCTAACAAAACTCTTCTGATATCTATGAATTTCTCTTATGCTCAAAGATGGGATATCCAACTTGAAATAAGATGTTATCCTAACTAGTCCTCTAGAAAACCAAGGTAAAAGTCTCTGAACAAAGAGAATCAGTCCAAATAGAAGTAGTACAGTTGCTGGAATACCGATATACTTCGCTGTTTGATCCTGAAAACCACTTAGTACTGGTAGTTTGTAAATAACCCAAATAATTATCGCTAGTCCTATTACTATGAAATCAACAAAATATTTGTAATAAGTGGGTAGAGATTTTTCTACTTTGCCATAATCTTCAATATTCCTTTTCTTCAGCAAAGTAATGGTATTGAAAAGCTGAATCAGGAGAATTGCACTTATACTCCCAATTATGGCTATAGATACAGATGTAAGTTCCAATTGTAATGGAACAGCAGTATTTGTAAACATTAGGAAGCCTGAACTTTTCGTTAAAAGAGCTGAAATAGGGATACCAAGAATAACACCAAAAATCAGAGAGATACCTCCAACAATCAAGGACTCGAGAGCTAAATATGAACCAATTTCCCTTCTATTGGTTCCTCTCTCTGTTAATATAGTTAACTGCCTATCTCTTTTCTTTCGGACTAAGTTAGCTGCATAAACAGTCAAAATAATCGTCAAGGCAATTATCGGAAAAAGAAATGCGAACATGAATGTTTGATAAAGATTATACTCACTCTGAAAACTTTCTAGTAAATTAATTAAATAAGAATTAATACTAACAGTGACATAAGCGGCGCTTAGATACCAATCCTTTAACTCTACTCCTATTAGTTTTATAAGATCTATTTCTGTCTGTAATTCAAACGAATCTATCTGATTAACATCATAGAAAAGATCTATGTGAAACGAACAAATCCCATCCGTTATAGAAATGTCATGTAGTATCTCCGAAGCTCTAACCCACCAAGAAACTATAGCTGCACTAGTATCCATCTCAAGAAGAATTTCGATATCTATTCCTCTATCAGATAACAAGACATGATATTTTGGAATTTCATCTAGAAAAACGATACCAGTAACATTGACTGTTGTTTGAGCTCCAGGTTCAGCTAAAGAAGGAAGTTTGGAAAGTGCAATTGGAATGTAGACTGGAATAGTTGTGTTTACCCTTACTTCAGAATGGTTATAGAAATCTCTGGTCATTAAAGCTAAAACTTCGTGAGAATTTTCTGGAGCTCTCCCTTCAGCAATATGTGAAGAGAGAAAAGTTCTGATTTTTCCTTCCGTACCATAAAGAGGCATATTAGGGAGAATCGTACCATTATTCGTTGGGTCAATCGTCTGTATAAACGTCGAACGCGTGAAGAAGATATCCGTCTGAAGTATCCGGTGAGACATGTTGATGAAATTTACTGCATGCTCAGAAATAGATTCAAGTTGATTATATTGATGATAACCAGCAACTCGAATTTGATCCATTTCAGCTTGAATGTAAGTTCTAGGTTCTTCAGCTAAGTAAATGTCAAAAGCTTGGAATTGATAAGAGTAAATAAAGAAAACATATTGAGTAATAATTGAAACAGCCAAAGTCACTCCAATAGCAGATATTAGACCATATTTCCAACCTGCTTTGAATAAAGGTTTAAACAAATGAAGACCAGGGAGGAAAAGTAAGAGAAACAAATCAAGGATGGGGAGAATTATAACCAGTAAAGGTAAAAACACCAATAAAGTGGTTTTTCGTGCAGTATTAATCTCTAGAGAATCATCATCTTGTGAACCAAAAAGAGATCTGAAAAAAGTCCGAGTTAAAACGAAAAGATTTTGCACAAAGTAACGTCTACTGTTCTTAGGAATGGAATTGGCTTTGGTCATTACAATTCAGCATATATATACACCTATAAGC
>JAGLRO010000052.1 GCA_023136245.1 Candidatus Heimdallarchaeota archaeon | reverse complement strand
AGGTAGAATAGCACTACATACTAATCTTTCACTTAATGAAAAGAAACCATTAAACAAATAACCAAAATTCACAGATGGAGTAACTAGAAATAGATCTATTTCGTTCTTGATCAGATGGTCCTCTATTTTCTTTCGTCGCAGATTAAAATCAATAGCTTTCACACTAAATCGGTATTCAAGTATATATTTAGATTTTTTGTATCAAATTTATCATTAGACAAATAAGAGTTGAAATTTTGATTCAATTGCTTTACAAATCATTTAAAATAGAGAAAAATAATTAATTCTTATGCATCTTTCTTTATTAGATACTCGACCATTCAACAAATTTGTTGAAATGGAACTTGAGCGTGATAATCTCTACAAATCTTTTACTACATTAGATGAACCAGAAGAAATATCTACTAGTTGGATCATTTTTGCCGAATCGTGCTCACAAAATCTTTCTGTTATTAATAGTTTAGCTGATATGGCTGTAGAAAGAATTCATGAAGTTTATATGAGTATTTTAGAAGACAAAGATAATCCTCTTGCATTACACGAACTTCTGTATGGAGATCTTAGAAATCAGCTTATGGCTTTAAATCAATTTGAATTACAATTAGGAGTTCTAACATATGTTTATTCACAGGTTAGAAACACAGGTGTATTCAATTTTTCTCCATCTACAAGCCAGTTTGCATATTATATTACATCAAAGGAATCTATTGATACAATCTTATACAGAATTCTAAATGATGAATTACCAGAAATAGAAAAACAAGGTTTAACTCCGTCTCCTACTTCAAACGATCTGCTTCAAGTTATACTACCTCTAGTACAACTCGAAAATTTGAAAAGACTCATTCCAATTTATGATGGGTTACCTGAGAGTGCAAAAGATCCTAAAATTCTATCAAAAAGGGGTGAATATGATTATCTTCAAGGTGTAACTCTTTTAACACACATTCTAGATATAGCGAAGAAAGCATCTCAAGATTTTTGGTGGGCAGATCCAATATCAGAACTATCAATACTTAGTCATGCAAAAGAGCATTTTGAATCAACAATTGAAATATGGAATAAAGTTCCTGAAACACTAGGAAGCAGAGCAATAGCTATACAGATGGAATTTTTACCAATAATTGAAGCTTATAGTTCTATTGCATTAGTGCATCACTTTAAGCTTCTTGCACAAAATGCGATGGAAAGTGGAGACCTAACATATGCATCAAAATATTACAAAGAGGCATTAAAGGAGTTCAAGAAAACATGTAAAGTTCTTGAAGCTTCTGAAAGTAAACAAAGCAAAACGATTCATGAGAGTATACAACCAGAAGAATCAGAATTACAGATCTTATACTCAATTACTGAACTTGCACTAAAGTATACAGAAGTGGTAAACTGTGTTTATGATCAAAATAATGAGAAAGCAATAGAATATTGTCTAGAAATATCCAAATTACTGGAAGATATAGAAGGAGCAGGTTCTCTTCCATATATTTACGGTGTAAGTGTGATTTATTCATCTGCTTTAATGATAATCAATGAACTTTTAGAGAAAGATGTTTCACATCTTAATGTTATTGATAGGTTGATGTCACAATTTAGTTTTCCACTAAAAGCAATGAGTTCAGCTATAGATGAAATTCATCTTTCCTTTCTCAAAGTAGATGATGAAAATCCAATAAAAAGCTTAAATAGATTACAAGAATTAGATGAAAAACTTTCATATCTAGAGAAAGCAATTGAGTTACTTCCACCATTCTTATCTGAAAAGGATGCTAGACGCCATAAAATTCACGCAATGAGATATTACGTAAAATCAATAATATCTGAAAACAAGATATATATTTTTGCAGACAATAATATTGTTCTTGATTTAATATTGAGAGCTAGAGCACATTATTTTGCGAAAAAAGCTGAACAAAGCATTTCAGAGATAAAGAAACCTAAGAAAGACATTAAGGATTTCAAGAAGATAATTAATGAACGTATGATAGAAACCAAAGTAGTAGGTTTGATAACTGAATCAAGCCTTGTTTCTTTAGGATTACAAAGTACCTACAAGAAGAATATTAGAGATTATATTGAGGAAATAATATCTGTTTCTTCTGAAGTAGATGAGTTACCAGATTTTATTGCTGATTCCGTTGAAAAGCAATTTCAGGAATTAAAAGAATTTCATGAGCTTTTAGATCTTATAATGATGGATACTCAAGAACTCATAGTTGCAAATAAAGAAGCTTCAATAAAAGGAAATGAGATCAACTGGGATTTTGTCCATAGAAGAAAAGCTTTCATTCCAGCTATAAAAAAGATGTTTGAAGCGATTAAAAGCGTTATTTTAGCTGAATTGTATTCTAAGATTAAGAAATCTAGCAAAGGCATATCAAATTATACAAACGCAGGGGACTTGTTCTACGAAGTAAGTGAGATGCTAGGAAAAGTAGTGAATTATCTGGATGAACAAAAAGAGCTCCCAAAATTAGTTTACACAATGTCCTTATTTAGCAGAGAGAATGCAAAATCAATAAGAGATAGGAGAAAAAGACAGGAAGTTCCTTATCAAGAAATGGTATCCACTCTTGATTACCTTATACTAAATCTTTAAACATATTCTAATCTATACAAAAGGGAATACAATGGAAGAGATATTGAAACTAACAAAAAAAGGAATTCCAATAACAGTTATTGGACTTCCATATGCTGGTAAAACAACCTTTGTAAACTGGTTAAAAGAAAAGAAGTTTACTCGTCCTAAACCAACTGTAGGGTTCGATTTTGAGCAAATCAAAATTGATGATGTTATATTCAATATCTTTGATATTTCCGGGCAGAAATCCTATCGAGCATCTCTGTGGAAATCGTATATTATGACTTCAGTGGGTATAATATTTGTATTTGACTCTAGTGATATAAAGGAAATAGATGAAGCTCGAAAATGGTTCTGGGTGATGATAGATGATTGGTTGAAAAGCGTTTTTTCTGAGAAAGTGATTCTTTTTCTAGCTAACAAATCAGATTTAAAAACATCACAAGAACTAGATATTATCATTGATGAACTAAAGCTAAATCGAATTTCTTTATTCCCTAATATTTCATTTCAAATATTCAAAACATCAATAAGAACAGAGGAAAATCTAATCTATGCACTTAAGTGGCTTGTATCAAAAATCAAACAAGCGACCGAAGCTCAAGAACAAAGTCCTTTATCTATTGTAATTTCGGATTCAATTGGTACGCCTCTTTATATCTATGATCCTTTGAATCTCGTAAATGATCCAGGAATGTTTATTGGATATCTGAAAGCTTTGAGTGGATTTGCTAATGAAATTTTAGGGCACGAGAAACTCAAAGTAATCAAACTAGATCCGCACTATTTCTTCATTTCAGAGGAAAATAATTACGTAATTTCTGTTGCTGTATCTAATGACATGGCTCTTCCAGAAGCAGGAAGAATATCCTATCTAATACATGATTTTATTTCAAGTAATGAAAATAAACTGACTAATGAGAAATTAGAGGAGTATGTGAAAGAGTTCGTAGAGTAGGGTCCAATTCTCAAATACCTAAAGAAGTTACTTCCACAACAAATATAAAGACATTAAATTTATCTACTTGTGAGCTGAAAGGCGATACTGAATGAATTGTAGATTCTGTAAACTTGATAACATAGGTCTCTTAGAGGACGGAGTAACATTCAAGTGTTCATATTGTGGTTATTCTTTTGAAGTATCGAGAACAGCAATTCTTTATGATAGAATGATGAAAATGCCTTTAAATTCATGGTTACTTGCATCCATTTTGTGGATTGCAGCTATGATAACAGGTGTAGCTTTTGGATTAGGTTTTACTAATGCAGCATTAAGCACAACAATCTTATTCCTATTCATCTATGGTGCTAGCGCATTAATTTATGGATTTTCCATGTCACTTGATTTCTTTCAAGGAATCTGGATCCTAATCAAAAAAATATTCAAGAGAGAATCAACTAGTTGGGAAAATATTAAGCTAGAAGTACAAGAAATGAGAAAAAAGAAAATTGTAAGTGAAATGGCAACAGGTCAAGCAGTTGATGAAGCTACTGGAATGTTAGTCGATACTGATATTCGTCCAGGAGAGAAAAGTGTTCCTTCAATTGCAGCATCTTTCTTAGCTGGGCTTTATACAATCATTCTTGGCGGCATCTTTTCAATTATCTTCAACATTATATTCCCTCCTGTGACATAAGAATAAAAACCTTCTATTTTTCCATCAACGATAAAAGATAATGGATATTTTCTTTGTCTCCCCGGAAATCATTTACTGGAGTTTCCAAAATCCAAGGAATGATTTGCAGATTTGAATTATTAATCATAGCCTTGAATCCTAGTTCCCCAATCTCTCCTATCCCAATATGCTCATGAAAATCTCTATTTGACTTTAACTCAGCTTTTGAATCATTTGCATGTACAACAGCTATATTTTCTATACCTATTGTTGATTCAATTTTTTCAAGAGTGCTTTTCAAAGCTTTTTCATTACGTAAATCATATCCTGCGCCGAAAGCATGACAAGTATCAAAGCAGACACCAACCGATTTCTTATCATTAACTTCATTCAGAATTTTCGCTATGTTTTCTAAATCACCTGTAATGGAGTTCTTTCCTCCAGCGGAATTCTCAATTAGAATTGCTATCTTTCCTTTCCCTTCTTCTATTCCCTTAAGAATCGAAGATAAATATTTGTTAAAACCTTCTTCTATTGTTCCTCCCTTATATGAACCAGAATGAATTATAAAATATGGAATAGATAAAGAGATACTTCGTTGAATTTCTAGTATAAAACTGTCTAAAGATTTCTTATATATCTCAGGATCTAAAGATGCAAGATTTGGAAGGTAAGAAATGTGTGAGAATATAGGAGAGAAATCACCTTTTAAGATTTTCTTGTTGAAACTATTTTTTTCTTCAGAAACTAATTCTCTTGCTTTCCAACCTCTAGGATTTTTTGTGAATATTTGAAAAGTATTGCATCCTAAATTCTTTGCTCTTTCAAATGCTAAATCAACAGAACCAGCTATAGAAACATGACAACCTATTTTCATTGAAGGTACTCCTATTGTTTTGAATAAAATCTGAAATCCTTCTGAATTAAAATTTATAGGATGAAGACAGATTCATATATTTATTGATTAATTTTTGCAAATGTTCTAGTTTTTCGAAAGACTTTTCCTGAATAGATAAAGAGCAATAAACCTTGGCTCTGATATAAGCTCTATAAGATTTATAGAACTGTATAAAGGGAGAAGAGTGACTCATAGTATCTCCAATTGCTGCAAGATAAGATTGAATAAACAGATCGGATAATTGATTCAATCCCCAAAAATCTAAATCCATAGCTAAAAAGGTAATTTCTTCCAAAACATCTTGGATTCTTAGTGATTCATTGAATTCAATACAATCAAAGATGATGATTTTTTCATTTATCTCGAAGATATTAGATAGAATTAGATCACCATGTCCATCCACTATTTTTCCACACATCTTCCTATCCTGCCAAAAAGATCTATTTTTCTCTAAAAACTGATAAACTCGTTCTTTCAATCTTTGATCAAATGGGAAATTAGGATAGGTTTCAGTTGTACGAAAATTCTCATCCCATTTTTCAAAAATATTATCAAAAACAGAAAAATCTGGTTGTACAGTATTCTTCTGGTGGAATTGCCCTATAGTTTTTGCAATCTGAACAATGGTTGATTCCTTCAGACTTTTTTCTTTATTAATTTTATTTGATAGTAAAGAATCCTGAGGAAGTTCTTTCATTTTAACTAGATGTTCTATAGGATTTTTTGTAGATGAATCAATTATGCTTTCATGATTTAATCTCTCAACATCCAAATAAATTGAGGGAGCTAATCTTTTATTTAATTTGATTTCATCTTTACAAGCTTGTTCTCTTTTCTCTATAGTTGAAAAATCTAGTACATCACCAAATTTTATTGCTTTTTTCATTTTATATGCAAAAACACCCGTTAAGAAAATCCAGCTAATATTTGTTTCTATAAGTTCTATTTTCTTTGTGACTTCGTGGGGGTAAGAACTAGGTTCTAGTAATTTACTTATTATTTCCTTCTGAGATAGCATTTCCAATCCTTTCAATTATTTTATTGTGATCTGTTACCATATCAACCTCAATATGTGGAAGAGATGTTGGTTCAAAAAGCTCTTTGAGCTTCTCGTATACTTTAGAATCTGCATCACTTAAAGTTCTTCGTTTTCTTTTTTCTCTTTCTTCAAATCTTTTTATTATTAAACTCTCTGGACATGTAACTATAATTAATTGATATTTTGCGTTAAATCTCTCACAGATTCTTTTAACCTTACTTCTCATGTGATCTTTGTAAAAGGTCCCATCCAATACACATCCTACTCCGTTTTTTAATAAAGTATATAGCACATAATTTATCGTATCATAAACAACATTTCTTTGTTTACTAGAATATGACCCGCGTCCAAAGGAATCTTGTCTAATATCTCTGAAAATTCTTTTTCTCACAGAATCTGTACTAATATGTTCGAGACGATATTTTCTGGCTAATTTCCTTGCTAGAGTTGATTTACCCGTTCCAGGTAAACCTGAGAGAAGTATAACTAATGGAGATAGTTGTCTCACTCGACTACCGATTTTTGTCACTTCCTTTTACCGTGATCTGGACATAGTATCTGAATTTCTTCTTTAAATAAACCTTTTTTCAACGTTTCTTTTGCATGAGTTTTACAAAGTACTTTCCCACAACTAGAACATTCCTGTCTATGTTCCTGACAACTAAACTCTTCACAAAAATCACACTTTATTGCACTTTTAGTGGAAACTACGCTTTTACATGATGAGCATACTACTGCATGATTAGAACATATAATTTCTTTTGATAAAGTATCTTCAATTGTATGATCCTGACATAGTACTTTACCGCAAACAGAACAAACATCGGGAGTTGACACAAATAGCATTTTCGTTGATTCTTGCTCTGAACACATTTCACATAGAAGATGAACCTCTGTTCCTAAAGCAGATTCAGCTATACCTTTCAGTAACAATTCATTTCCTTTTCCATCAACAATATTGATTTCTGCAAGGGAAACAGGGATATTTATGAAAGCTGCATATATCTCTTTAATCTCGTTTGCTTTTGGTATGACAAAATCTTTCTTGAGAATTAATTCCGTATTCTGAACTAGTTTAACTTTCGGAGTAGACTTTATTTGGTAATCTAGTAATTTGATTCTCTCAATTCCCTCTTCTACTTCTCTGACAAAGTTTCTAACAACTTCAGGACCAAATTTAATCGTTTCAACAGCTTTATTATATTCTCCTATGTTTCCAGTACTTTTGTATTTATACTTATCTTCCATCAAAGGTTTTAGAGATACGTAAATTGCTTTTGCTTGTTCAATTTTCGCTCTAAATTGTTTTACTCTCTTTCTTTTATCATCTATTGCTTTCCAAACTGCATTTCTTTCCTTTTCTGTTTCTTCTAACCAGTGTTTAATCTCAGCTTCATGTTCGTTTTCAACTTCAACTAAACCTTCTTCTAGTGCTTGTTGCCATGCTTGTACATAAAAAGTATGATCAACCAACAGAACATCATGAAAAGATTCTAGTATAGTTTCTGGTTTCCTTTGTATTTGTAATTGCTTGATATTTGATGAAGGAGCCCCAAAAAGACTTCCCAGATTCTTTAAAGGTAGGATGGATATTAATTCCTCAAATACTTCTTCTGCTTGGATGGGTATTCTATCTTGATTCCATACTTTCTCATCATCACTAAATTCTATTCTATCTATCAATGGAAAAATTCTCTTAATAGGGAGAGTTAGAGTTATGTTCTCCCACCGATCTGCATTCGCGTAATTTACTTGTATTCTTCTTTTAGCATTAATCTGGAAATCGAGATATAGAAAAGGAACATATGCTAAAGAGAGACTATTTGTACCTAAATAACTGAATTTTCTTTCCCCAAAGAATTTTTCTAGCAACTCTTTGAACTCAACTTGTTCATACTTGAGATACTGTTCTTTAGTTGATTCAATAACACTGGAAAGATCGATTGCTTCAATCACTCCAACAGTCTCAGACAAATCGATTTTTGTCTCAATAGCTTGATCTGAAGAGGAAATTTCACCTTTTTTTTGCTCATCATCAGCTGAAGGTCTAACAATGCCAGCTTGTTTATCTAACAAACTTGGAGTGCTGGTTAATTTCCTGATTGATGACAATTCCTTTTCCAAATCCTCTAAGTTTAATTCCTTCTCTATGTCTTCAAAATCAATTGAATCAATATCGTGATCATAATCTCCAATTTGTTTACAGAGTGTTGCAGGTGGATTCTCATACAATTTGGCAACATCTTCATCGGACAAAGTTTTGTGCCTTGTGTATAAGCGTCTTGTATCCAAATAGACAGGTTCTTTGAAGTTATCAGGAGATAATATATAAAATTCTCCGCTCTTACATTTTTGTAATTGATCAACAATATATCTTGCTTCAGGATGAGATTGTAACATTTTATCAACAATTCGAAGATCTTGGGGTGTTACAAAACGACCAAAAAGAAAAGTGCTCACTTGCCCAAAAGATTTGTAGTCTACGTCACTTACGTTCTGAGTTGCAACAAGCATCGAAAGACCATATTTTCTCCCTTGTTTAAATAAAAGTTGCAACCATTGCTTTGTAGGAGGATTTTTCGGATGAGGGGGGATTAATTGAGGTGGTCCAGCAAGTTCATCAATATATAATATCAATTGGGGATCCTCTGAGGGATTTGAGCGAATAAAAGTGTAGAGACTTTGAGCTAAGGTTGTGATATAAAGCTCCCTCAATCTTAAATTTGCTAGAGTGTTTAAGAAAATTATCGCAATTCTAACCTTGTTGGGATCTGTGGGTTTTATCAAAGTTTGGATTGACAATTTTGGACCCAAATTAAAAATCAGAGAAGGAGCACCAACATTGATAGATTTTATTCTTTTAATCAAGGAAGCTTTCTCTTTTTGGGATAGTAGTGTCCTAATAGATTCCGAAAGATAAGCTTCTTCAGTTTTAATAAGATCTATGAGCATTTCAAAATCAGCAATAAGTATATCTTTTTCCAAGCATTGTTCAAAAAGAGAAACAAGATAAGCTTTTATTGCTCCTCCCCGCTCTGAATTAAGTTTATACCCTAATACATTTGCTATTGTTGTTGCTATTCCATCGATAGCTAAAATCCTTTCTTCTTTATCTAATTCTTGAGGGGGCATTATTAGAGGATTTATAGATAAAGGTATACCTTTCTCTGATGCTGGAGTAAATATTACTACTTCTACTTTATCTTTATATTGATTATGAAATTCCTCAGATATACCATATTTCTTAAGCAACTCATAATCTTCTATCATTACTAAACTGCTTATATCCCCTTGAGGATCTATTATTATCGCTGGTACATTATTTCTGACAGCTTCTTCAATAATTATTTTGCACGCAACAGTTTTTCCACTACCACTTTGACCAAAAACACTTACATGTTTCTTTAATGCTGAAGTAGGTAAGTAAATTTCTTCCTTAGAAGTATGCTCATTGCCCAATAATAAGGAACTAGCATGCTCATCATTATATGACATTATTCTTCAATAGAAAGGAAGAATCAAAATATAAAAACTATTGTAAAATGATTTCAAAAAAAGAAAAAAGAGTTTATTACTATAAACCAGCAATTAGAAATAAAATGCCACCGATTATAACTAATAATCCTCCAATTCCACTTCCAACTATTCCAAGTATTATGAGTAGAATTCCAATAGCAATCCAATCAAGTCCGAATCTTCCTAGTGCTATTAGGATTGAAAGCACACCTATTACAATCAGGATTATTGCATGGACTAGAGGAGGTCCAAAATTCCCAACCCAAGATGCAGTGTTGAAAATATCTAGAATTTCTTCAAGTAGTCCACCAATGAGCATTAGAACTCCAACAGCTGCTTCAATAATTCCACCTATCAATGCCAGGATAGAACCCCAATTAGCCAATTTTTTGTTCTTTTTTGCCATGCAATTGATTTTCTTCGCTTCCTTATAAGTTTTAATTTTTGCCTTGAAGATCCATGCCCAAAAATGAATTAAAAATCTATTATCAAACAAGATTCTTCAGAAGAAGCAAAAAGAGATTATCTCTTCTTAGTTGAAGCTATTATGTAAAGTATTCCACCTATAAATACAAATAATCCTGGAAAACCTAAACCAAGAATGCCAATTACTATCAGAAGGATTCCTGTTGCTAAAACTGAAATCTCTAAAGTTACTAATATAATTGTAAGTGCTCCTAGTACAATTCCTATGATAGCTAGGAGTATTTGTCTGAGTCCAAATGAATAAAATGGTGTCTTAATTATTATATCAGAAGCAATTGGATTCAATGTGAAGTTTCCAACAAAATGCGCTATCAAAAGCAGAGCTCCCCCAATTACAAATAATATTCCCCCAACAATTGATAGAATCTTCCCCCATTTAATGTAATCGAGCTTCCTAGCCATTAAAAGATAGTTATTGATTATCCCTTTTAAGATTATTGGGGAACAATTATTGAATTTTTCCTTTTGCTGTTAATATGTGTGGACTGATTCCCTGTTTGAATCTTACAATAACTGTTTTGTCTATAGATGATCTTTTACCATGAATTCTGGTTATTGTACCTATTATCTGCTTATTCGATTTTGGAAATGTTACAGTCACTTTTCGTCCTAAATATTTTTCCAAGGGAAATTCAAGATCATACAATTTCATAACAGCACTTCTGTTCTTTGATTTGCCAATTTTATCATGTACGACATTGTTAATAACTCCATATGTTTTGGATATTGTTTTCTTCTTAGCAGGTTTCTTTTTCTTAGTGACTCTTTTCTTTTTAATTTTCGGAAAATGTGGAGTTTTTTGTATAGCAATTTTAGTAGCTGGCGATATTTCGGGTTTGATAATTGTTACTTGAGTTTTTACGGGGGTTTTCTTGACAGAAGGTAGGGGACTGTCATCCTTCACTTCAGGTTTGAGAATTTTTGGTTTTGGAATTGGTTTCTTTGTAGTAACTTTTATAGGAGCTTTAGCAGGAGCTTTCTTGGCAGGAGCTTTAGCAGGAGCTTTCTTGGCAGGAACTGCTGCCTTTTGTATCTCTTTTGCACCATCAATGATTTTTTCTGCTGTCACTTTTCCTATTCCTGGCAATTGCGAAAGTTCTTCAGCATTAGATTTTGTTATTTTTTCAATTGTATTAAAACCGCAATCTTCAAGAGTTTTCGCTGCTTTCTTACCTATACCCGGAATCTTTAGAATCTCACTTTCTACCATTTTTAGCACCTATTCTTGACACAAAAGAGAAAATTCTTTTTAAAAATCTTTAGATTGAATTGAATTTTCATGGATGAAAAACTTTTATCCTAGAAGCTTTAGAAAGATAATACAGATAGAATTGCTAGCTGATTTATGATGTCAAATAAGATGATTCTAACAGGTTTTGAACCTTTTGGAGATTCAGATGTTAATCCATCTATCATTGCTTGTAGATCATTTGATGATAAAGTAATTAATGATTTCAGAGTAAAAGTTTTTGAGATTCCATTAAGCTTCTATGAAATTAAGGGATCTATTGAGAGAATTATGACTAAAGAACTACCTTCAGCAATTGTATGTACTGGTCAGTCACCAAGACCAGTTATTTCTCTTGAAAGAATTGCAATAAACATTGCTGATATCAAAAAATCTGCGTATAATTGTGGAACAAAACCTGTTGATTTGAAATTAGAAGTAGTTGGTCAAGATGGATATTTCACGAAACTTCCAATAAAGTTAATAAACAAAAACTTGGAAAGAAATAAAATACCAAGTGAAATCTCAAACAGTGCAGGAACTTTCGGATGTAACCAGATCTTTTATCATTTAATGCATTATATTAATGTAAGTAATTTAAATATCCCAGCAGGATTTCTACACATTCCTTCAATGCCAGAGCAAGTTATTGGAAAGAAATTACCCTCAATGAGTATCGAAACAACAATAAAAGGTATTGAGATAGTAATAAAAACAATCATAGAAATAATAGAAAAAGATAAACAGGTTTAGATAATGAAAGAATTCGAATTTTTAGCTTTAGAAGCACATGAGTTTTTAGACATGGTTGATGTAATCGCACGAGAAAGAATGACTCTAAAAACAAAAAAACGTACAGATGATTCAATCTCTCTAATGTGCAGATTTGGTTTACGATTATCAAAGATTCATTTTAAAACTGTGGAGGAAAATGGAAAACTTAGAGTTCTTAGAAAAGTTAATTGGTTCCCTCTTGTCTATTCTACAATTCCAATATTATTACTGCTTGAAACCATTATGTTCCTAATTTTTTACTTCTCAGATAAATCTGGAATTTACTCATACTTTTTAGTTGCTGCAGTATGGATTGTTGCACTAACTTTCATGATCTATCAGACTTTTGTAGAGCTAGAGGAGATTTTTAAGAAACTATACAGAGTTGAGGTGTAATAAACGAAAATCGATTTACATTGTCATTCATATTTCTCTGATGGGATTTTTTCTCCAAAGAAACTTATGCAAATAGCGGAAAATGAAAATCTAGTTATGTTTTCAATAACGGATCATGATTCATTCGAAGGAACAGAAATAGCAGAAGAATTATCTGACCATTTTTCTTTCCAGTATTTAACCGGAATAGAATTATCTGCAAGATATGAAGGAAAGAAGATTGAGATTCTAGGATATAATTTTGATACTAAGAATGAAAAATTGAAGACTAAATTGAAAGACCTGCAAAAAGCTCGAGAAGAAAGAATAAAAAAAATTCTTACAAAGTTAAACGATCTAAATCTACATATTACCTTGGATGAAATCCTAACACAAATTGGTACTGCAAAAAGTCCAGGTCGTCCACACTTTGCTAGAACTCTATTATCAAAAAACTATGTGAAATCTGTACACGAAGCTTTTGATAAATATCTAAACGAGGGAAAACCTGCTTATGTTCCAAGAAAGACTATCAAATCAGAAGAAGCTATCAAGTTGATCCATAAAGCAAGAGGTACAGCTATTCTCCCACATCCTCTCTATATAGAAGCTATTGATCTTACGAAATTGGAAGAAATTCTGGATTTAATTCTAACATGGGATATAGATGGAATCGAAGTCTATTACAATTATTACCATTCTGATTTTAACTTACCTGAGAAGAAGATTAAAGATGCTATTTCATTCTTAGAAAGATACTGTAAACGTAATGATCTGCTTATAACAGGAGGTACAGATTTTCATGGAGATACAGGAAAATTAGGGGAAATACCTATTCCTTCAGAGAACATAAATCAACTTTTTGATTTCTTTTCCTCTCTGTGATTCAGCTCTTCTAAAAGCACTTCTGGATCATCTGTGAAAATACCATCAATTCCCCAAGATAACATTCGTCGCATAGTTTCTCTTTCATTTATAGTCCAAATGTGAACTGCTAAATCTCTCTTGTGAGCTCTTCTTATATTTCTGTATGTAGCAATTTTTAAGATACTCACATTAGGGGGAACTTGCAAAGCACAGAAAGTCCTCTTTGTGAAAATCTGTAAATGCATAAGAAAACTCAACACTTCAACTGGACTAGCACTTGTTGGAATTTGTCTTGAAACAGAGAGAGCTCTAAATCTAGATAGCTGCTTGTGACGAAAGGAGCCTACAATAACTCTATCTTCGGATCCTGCTGTAATAATTGTATCTAATAGAGTCGAAGGTGCATATGACATTTTGTCCTTTAGTTCTAAATTTATTTTTATTTTTGGAAATTTTTCAAACAAATCTACTAAAGATATAATCTGGAACCCTTTTTCTCTAAATGGAAAATCCTGAGTTTTTGGATCCTCAAACCAATAGCCTGAATCGAATTCCTGCAATTGTTCGAATGTGTAATTCAGAACTGGACCTTTACCATTTGTTGTTCTATCCAATGTTTTATCGTGAAATACCACAGGGATATTATCTTTTGTTAAACGTATATCTGCGTCTAAAACATCTACACCCAATTCATAAGCTTCCTTAAATGATTGAAATGAATTTTCAGGAGTATATGCACTCCTTCCTCTATGAGCAATACACAAAGGCTTATCATTTCTCAAAAAAGGAATATTGCTTGTAAGATAGATGGATTTATCCATTCAATTCTACCTTCTTCTGAGAAATTTATTCATTAATTCTCTTAATTATTTTATTTATTAGTAATAATAACTTCTCCATTGTTGATTTTCCAATATCCAAAGTTTTACCTGGTGAATGAAATAGCACATTTCTCTTAAATCTAACCTCATGAAGCATAGTTACTTCATCTTTTGTTATTAGTTTATTATTTTGAAGAATATCAATTAGTTTTATGAAATTCACATCTTCTCCTTGAGGTTCTGTTACAAAATCCGAAAGTGCTTTTCTAAAAATTGTCTCTAATGTCCTGTAAATCAGAAGGAAAGAAAGTGTCTGTTCTTCTTTTCTTATTTTATCCCAGTTTTCAATTTTCTCTTGAACATAATCGATATCAGCTTTTATTGCTTGTTCTTCATCAGAAGTTAAAATATTACTTGAAATTAGTTGTACTAATGGATCAAATTTGAAATGATGTTCAATCCTTTCTTTGGTTTCATTAGATATTTGGGTTTCCTCTAGAACTTCTTTGTAAAGTTTCCAAGCATTAGTCTTTGCCATTTCATCACGATAATACCAAGATATGGTTTCTGTTAATCTCGACAGCAATAATCTACGTTTTGCTTCTTCAATAGATCCTGATAATTCTCTCTGTGTTCTCCTGACAAACAAATTACTAATAGGAAATTCGGCAATTGATTGGATTTGTGAGATTCTTTTTTCTCTTTCTATCTCAGGTTCATAGTAAATAATTGGTAAAACTCTTGGAATTATTCTACAAAGTTGTCTTGCAGAAATAAAAAAGAGATAAATACTACTAAGCAATAAAGCACCAAAGATTGAAGCGAAAACAATTACATTTACAATACTATCCAACTTATCTAGCACAAAAAAGTCAAAAATAATACTTCTTTGAGACAATATAATGATCAATATTAAATTTATTAATGATAGAATGGAAGTTACGAAACTAAAAAGAAACAAAGATTCATTGTAAGTTAAAAGGCGTTCATTTCTGGTAGTGTGACTACGATCTACGAAATTTTGATTATATTGTTTTTCAGCGTCTTTTAATATCTCTGGAATCAACCTTTTTTGTATTTTATTTTGTATTATCTCTTTTTCTTTTTTTGTAAGTTTTAGTTCCATATCAGATAACGGGATAGTTTTATCTCTAACAATAAAATTCCGAGGTTTCAAGAAAACTTTTTCGAAGTTATTTTTTAGATTTTGTTCAATATTCTTTTTGACTCTTCCTCCTTGAAAAATCAGTTTTGGACCAACTAGGTATAGAAAGAGAATTGGAACAATAAAAAACACAAATACTAGAATGAAAGAATACTGGAAATCTTGGGTTCTTAAACCTGTATAAATTATATACACGAGAATCTCTATAAGAAAGGGTAGAATTAGACCAAAACTTATTCTTGTTAGGAGGGGTTTTAGGGTCGAACTGGAACTAAGACTCATTAGTGGTTATTTTTTCTTCTTATTTAAATGTATAATGGTTCTTTGATTTTTCCACTAAAAACTATTTAAAATCTTGGTTGATTTTTTCTTCTATTTTTCTCTTCTCTTCAGAAATCCAATCGAAGTCTTGTTTATTCGCAAAATCTAGATCTATGAGATCATTTAAGCAACAGAATCTTAGAGTTTCGATCTTTTCTTGAGCATAAAGATTTGCTTCTTCAAGTAATTGCTCTCTACCAAGCTCCTTTAATCTATCAAAAGACCATCCTAATGGAAGTTTCTCTATTTTTTTATCTAATCTAGTTAAAAAGAGTGGAATCTGAAATGCTAGATAATTGTGACCTAAATTAGAAAATCGTTGACTTAATGTAATTAGTTGTTGAATTCTGAATTGAGAGGAAATCACTTTCTTCTCCTCTGATTCTTTCTTTAACTGTTGCATTATTGAAACCATTTTTACCATAGCTTGTATGTTTATTTGGAATAATAGAGATGTAGGAACAAAAACAGTTTCATTATTTTTACTCGAAAGAATCTGTTTATTGATTAATTCTTTGGAAATCTGGTAGAAAACTTTGTTTGAACATATCCTAAAAAGATCATCCAACGCCTTTCTGTCATTTAATCTTAAAATTTGCAAATTAAAGCGATTTATCCATTTATTGTAAAATGCAATAGAGGAATTCAAATTTCCATTTTGATCAAGAAAAGAAGAAAGAGGTATTTCATGATGAATCAATTTTTCAATAATATTTTTTGAAACATCTAAATCAAAAGGTAGAAACAGAATCCTGTCATTTATACTCTCTTCCAAAAGGAGATAAAGTGTGGATATCGAATATTTCTGCTTATCAGCTGATATTCCAATAAAACGAATAGCAAAACTTTCTTTTTCAATCTGTAATTTCTCAGTAAGAGGGATTGAACTTACAGATTTTGAAATAATAATTTCGTTAACATATTGTCTAATATGTCTGATTTGATGAAGTAATAACTCTGAATTCGTATTTGTCGGTTCAAAACCAAGAATTATACCTGTTATATGAGACTGATCTTTTCTGCTTCTTGAAATGCTCTCTTCTGTTTTTTCAAGTAAAGATTTCAAAGAACTATGCATTTTGTTACCTCATTAATCCAAATCGGCTAGAATCCTTTTGATTAGCATGTCTATATCATTCTCAAAATATGCACTTGTTTTTAAGATTAATTTATCCACTTCTTCTTTGTATTCTAGATAGATTTCTTTAGAGCAGAAAATAAAGTCAACATTCTTGAGATTAACAGTTTCTTTAAAATCATTAAGTTCTTTGGTCCAGAAAAGAACTTTCGAATAATTTTCTTCTTTAAAACCCTCTATTAGCACAAAATCTAACTCATGAATAGACGATGAGATTTTAATTATTGAATCTATATCCAATTGCTGATTGACTAAAATCTGTGTAGTTTTTTCAAAAACCACCGATGAAGTATCAGAACCTGATTCCAAAAACATATCTGAATCTTTAGCATTTGAACTGTATTTATGTCTTCTAGCTGATTTAATGGAAAGAGAATGAAAATTCTTTTCCTTTAATACTCTATTAAAAGCAGAAATAAAAGTTGTTTTTCCTGATTCAGAAAAACCTATTGCTTGTATGATTTTTGGAGACTTCATTCTTAGAAATTCCTTTGTAGAGGAATATCATTTATTTTTTTGTAGTATTGATTTAGCACCATATATTAGCTTTTTAGCTGTTGTTATACCTATTCCTCTTACTTTACTAAGTTCTTCTGGTGTAGAATTTATAATTTTCTCTAGATTGTTAAATCCTCCATCCTTCAATAACATTGCAGTTTTGTCACCAATACCCATAATATCTGTTATTTTCAATTCAGTTTTGACTTCTATTTCTTCTTCTTCTTGCCCTTCTAAAACCTCTATTTCAAAGGGTAAACCAGATTCTTTTAACTTGGAGGATGGTTTCTTACGTTTAGATTTTTCGGGTACCTTCTTCTTTTTCACTGATGGAGGTACTGGAATTTTATGTTCTTTAGGATCTATTCTCACTGGTGGTTTTAGAACTGTATCGTCTCTAGCTTTTAGTAAATCACTAGGTTTTCTTAGAGTTTCTACTTCTTCTTTCTGTAATTCTCCCCTTTGTTTTAGATATTCACTAGGTTTTAGTAAACTCTCAGATAGAGGTGCCAGTCTTTTACTCACTGTTTTTTTTTGTCTTATTACATCAGTTTTTTTTTCTTCAGGAATCTGACTTGGTCTAGTTGTAGAGCCCGATACAGCTTCAATAGTTTCTCTCAGTTTAAGATACTCACTTGGTCGAAGCAACTTATCAGTTGGAGGAGGTTCCTTTACAATCTTGGGAGTTGCAGAAGTGACTACAGGATCACCTGTAACTGCCATTGATTTAACCTCATGTATTTCTTCTTTAAAAACAACTGTGTCGCGTTTTTTCAATATTTCACTTGGTTTTAGTAATGTATCATCAGGAGGTAATTCTTTATCCTCTACAATCTCTTCTTTTACATGAGGTATTGTAGAAATAACAGCTTCGGATGCTTCATAAAGCTCACTAGGTTTGAGTAATTGTTCAGAAACATAAGTATCTGTTTGTTCCTCTTCAACTTCAACAGCTATTTCAGTTTCTGCTACTCTTTCCTTTCGCGATACTAGCGGTTGTTGTATTACTTTTGCTTCTCTTATTTCAATACCAGTCGAATGTAAGGCAACTCCTCTACCTATATCTCTGACCGTTTCTATTAGTTGGTAAAAATTGATGTTCTTAATTCCAATATCAGCGAAGTATTCTGAAAGCCAATTCGCAAATCTATGAACATTTAAATCCGATCCTAATTTCGACTCCCAAAATCCAATTATCGTATTCGCTAATTGATCAAAAGAGGTAAATTTTTGTGTTTCAATTATATGTTTTCCATCATAAAGATCAATCGATCCATTCATTGCTTCAGAAAACACAGTTTCATTGGGTTTTATGATAACTCCATAACGATAACTGCCTATTAAACTCCTACGGGTTGGACGTGTTGACATTATCTCACTAATACTATATGTTAATACAATTTAAAAAAAGTTGCTAATAGGGAAAAAGAAAAAAAAAGGATTAAGACACACTTTCTTCTGGCTTTGTCCATGTAGGTCTATCCTCTTTATCATAAGTCTCCATAACTCTTTCTCGTACTTTAGTGACACTTTCTTGGATATCTTTTGATAGACGAGTACGTCTTCCAGGTTTTCCTCTGAAAGGATCTGTGATATAATAGAATAGAATTGTCTTGTAAGCAGTTGATATAGGACGTAGAATTGCTGTCATTGGTAGATAACCAAAGAAGAAGAACAGTATTG
Organism: Candidatus Heimdallarchaeota archaeon; assembly: GCA_023136245.1. Lineage (GTDB taxonomy): Archaea > Asgardarchaeota > Heimdallarchaeia > Heimdallarchaeales > Heimdallarchaeaceae > UBA460. The sequence continues at coordinate 25,706 of JAGLRO010000052.1, read as the reverse complement.
CAACAGCAACACCAAACATAGCTACATCTGTTAAACTCCCTGTTATTTCTAAACCTAACAAATAATATCCTGCAAAGAAACCACCAACAGCAAAAATTGATAAAGTCATTGCAGAGAATAAACCTTTAGCGATACCAACGCCAGTTTTGCCGATTATTATATCAGCACCAGAATCTAATGCTAGATCAGAAGAACGAACGATACTTTTGATAAATCCTTGCTTTTCTACAACTATGATGGTTAAAGTATAATAATTTAGGAATTTTAATATCTTGAATAACCATCTCAATAGAATTACGAAGATGAAGAATATTACATAAAGTACCTTCTTTGCAATGCTCCAGAATTTAAAGAATCTGGAAGTTTCTTTTATTTTCTTAGCAGCGAAATATTGAACTATTTTGATTAACCAGTCAAAAAATGCCATGAACATACCAAAGAGAACTATGCTTCCTTTAATTTTCCATATTTCTCTAATAGCTATTCTTATACTTGCGTCTTTGTAATTGTTCCAGCGCTTGTAAATGCAGATATTAATAGCATCAGTGAAGTACAAAGTTGTCCAGTATATCGCTAAGAACACATAAATTACAACGAAGAAAACTAGCATTTGAACCCATTTACTTGATTCTGAGAGAATATTACCTATATTGATTCCGATCCAGACACTAGCTGAAGTTCCTAATGCGAAAGTAATTATGGACATAATAGCGAAGAAAAGTATTGGTAGTAACGTCCTCTTATTTTCGTTAACAGCTTCGCAACTTGTCTCGAATATTTTCGCACCTAAAACTACTCGCCGTGCAACTAGAAGAACAATCACTATGAGAAATGCAGCAGGGACTAACATCGCAGCTCCAATCCACTTTTGATCAAACCATATAAGACTGAATACTCCAGCACCAATCAAAAGCAGAGGTATTCCAAATATAGTTCCAGTGACTATTTCAGCACCGAAATAGCTCATGAACCAAACTTCGATAAAGGCTATAATAATACCTAATACAAATAGAATAGCTATTCCTCCAAAAATCCAGTTTTTAATTATCGGATTAGCTATCACGTAACTTTCTAGTTCGCTAAGATTCAATCCTTGAGCTTTTCCAACTATCCAATCTATAGCTCCTTGACCAGAAATGATTAAGTCATATATAGCATAGACACCGAAAGCATACGCAGCAAGTACGACTAAAAACCATAAGTAAAAGATTAAACCAAAATCTCTTACTTTCCTCTCTTCTGTCGTCATGACTATAGTTCTACCCTCCTCCTTCAAAAATGTTTGCCATTTCATTCGGTTAGATTGAAGAAAATTTAAGTACATACATAAATAATTATTGAGTGTGAATATTGATCTAAATATTATAAGTCACGTAGCTCTTGATGACAAAGTTTTCTATTCGGAACAAACTTCTCGAAAGGTTTCTTCTGACTTAGGTGGTCCTATTTCTTTTGCTACAATGATAATTCCTTTGATTAACAAAAAAATAGTTGGTATTACTTCATTCGGCAAAGATTTCCCTAAAGAACATTTACAATACTTAAATTCTATTGAAAACTTTCAATTGAAATTCTTTCACTCTGATGAAACTACGAAATTTCTGCATGAAATCTACGAAGAGAAGAGAAAGTTATACTTGCTTTCAAAAGCTCAAAAGCTTGATGATTTTATGCAAAGCCAAGAAGGGGGAAAATCATGTTTACTATCTCCAGTATTTCACGAAATATCTGAATCATCTATAAAATGGGCTATTGAAAATCATGAAATTGTAGGTGTTGATATTCAGGGTTTCATCAGAAAAATAGATAGTGAAAAAGAAATCTCACTTTCTTTTGATAGGAAATTTATTAGTTGGTTAATTCAGTCAGTAGATATAGTTAAATTCTCATTCAATGAAGCAGCAAAATTCACTAAGAAAGATTCATTGAAAGAGATCATGAGTTTACTACCTCAGAATAACATTCAGATTGTAACAATGAGTGAGAAGGGTCTTGCTTTTTCAAAAAATGGTAGATACTTTCACATGGCAGCACCCGTTGTAAAAAAGAAAGATCCAACTGGAGCAGGAGACGTCTTCATGACGTATTTACTCTCAGAAATGGATTTTCAAGAGGATATTGAATATTTGGTAGCATATGGGATGGCTCTCGCTGCTGAAAAAGTAAAATATCAAAAAATTGGAGCTTTACCCGCTCAAAAATATGAGAAAATTACAGAAGAGATTATGCAAACTAAAAAAGAAATTTTGTAGAATTTTATTAGTTTTCAATTATTTGTAGATTTTCTATACAATCAGTCAGAAGTGCATCATAATCTAATTTGCCTTCTTCTTTAATTGTATTTTCTATATTAGCATTAATTATAGGATGCTTAGGTCCCAGTAAATCACAAACTTCAGGACCTGATGAAATGTCGAAAGTTTCTATTTTTCTAGAAAGAGAAACTATTTCTTCTTTATCAAATGTGATTAATGGTTTTAAAACTCTGTACTTGGTAGCTTTTTCAATCACTTTAATATTAGTTAATGTTTGACTAGAAACTTGTCCAAGACTTTCTCCTGTAGCAATGAAATTAGCCTCTTCTTTATCTGCAATTTTACCAGCCAATTGAAGCATAAATCGCTTCATTAGAACAAAATAATAGGAATGTCTGCAATTATCAACTAAAGACTGTAGAATATTAGCAATATCTATAAGATATACTTTCTTCCAACCAAATTTCTTAGAAATTAGAGTGCTTTTTTTAATCGATTCTTCTCCAGCAAAGTCAGTGTTTGATAAGTGCAGAGGTATAATATCATATTCTTTTTTTTGAAGAAGATAACCAGCGATTGTACTATCAAAACCACCGCTTAGTAGTAAAATGACTTTGCTTTTCTTCATTATTCTTACTTCAAATTGAAGCTTTTAGAACTTTTAGATTGGAAAAATTCTTTAACCGCAAATTATTCAGCATTTTGATGATTATTAAAAATTTCGACATCGAGATGTATGAAGAAGTTTATACTATTTGGAAGAGAACAGGTTTATCATTAGGGTCGTCAGACACACTGGAGCAAGTTGAGAGAATTCAGAAAAAAAATCCTGAACTTTTTCTGGTAGGAGTAATAAATGATGAAGTAGTAGCAGTTGTAATGGGGGCTTTTGATGGAAGAAGAGGTTATGTTCATCATCTTGCAGTGATACCTGAACATCAACGAAAAGGCTATGGAATACTGATCATGGAAGAATTACATAAGAGATTCAAGAACAAAAATATTCACAAAATACATCTATTCATTGAAAAAAATAATGAGAGTATTATAAAATTCTACAAGAAGATTGGGTGGTTCGTCCGAAGCGATTTAGAAATGATGAGTTATGTTCCAGAATAAGGAAATCTAAATAAAAACAGATGAATTTCAGTTATTAAAATTCAAAGATAAGGATTCAAGAATTCAAACAGGAGTAATTTCAATATTTAGTATTTCAAGAATCCTAACCATTTCTTTCAAATCTTCTATTGTTTTTATTCGTAATGAACTTCTAAACATGCTTGAGTTAAGTTCTGATGCAACTTTATAGATATCTCTTCTTCTCCAGACATCCATTGATGGATTATATAGTAGTATGTACATTTCTTTTTTATTAAGATCACATAAAAGATATGTATCTGCATGCTCCAATCGTTTTCCTATCATTTCTTTTAGTGTATTATCTGGATTAATTCCATAAATTCTAGGAATTTTACCTGAGAACATATCTATCATTCTTGTATACATGTTTTTTATTGTGGAAGGATTAATACTAGTTTCTTTCTTTAAACCTCTCGCTACCAAAGTGAAATAAGGTTCAATTAACCCATAACTATCTAATACTTCTCTTACTGCGCCACCTTCAAAAATAAAATAAGCTACACATAGTCTATATCCTGCAGCTGCTATTCTTTCATCTGAAGACGAAGCTATTTCTGTTTCAAAAGGAATTGCTATTGCTTTAAGTATCTCATTTTCAGGTACTGGAATAGGTCCCAACATTTTTGGATTCTTAGTTCCATCCACCTTTCCAATTGATTGCTTATTCATTTCAACTAAAGTCATTCCGCTCATGACCAGAGTTAAAGCAATATTTTCTTCAAGATCTGAATTGTTGTACAATATTTCTGGTCCATAATCTTTGAATATACTAAACACCAAATTTGGTTCTTTGGTTACGTTTGGGTTTATCATTTTAATTCTCCTTATACTATATCTTCTTCTTTACTTGGTTGTTGATCCAGTAAAATAGCTATTTCAGGAATTTTACTTAGAATTTCATATTTTTTCTGTTTTGGCATTTCCTTTGTTGGATCTCTCTCTTTCTCATCTATGAATGCATTAAGTATCTCTTCAGCCAATGATTGTGCTTTAGATTCTGCATCATCTCGATCAACAAAAAGAACAATGCTCCACCCACCCATCTTTCTAATAACCATCTTCATTCCCCCCAACTTAACAACATCCATAACAGAATCGCTTTCGAAGATGGTAGAAGCCATGATATTAAGTGCACTTATTAAACCTCCAAGAAGAGTGCTGTCATGTTCTTCAACTGAAGCATCAAAAGTATAATCAAAAGCAGGAACTCCACCTTCTTGAAGAATAATAACTCGTTTGGGGGTTACTTCCTCTCTTAAGGGAGTTCTACCTGTCATCCTTGAAATTACCCAGTCAAAAGCAGTATAGAAATTTTCACCTGTACGAACACTCACTGGATAAATGGATACTGATCTATCAATATCGTCCATAATGACTTGAAATGCAGGATCTTGTAAAACATCTGGAAAAGGAACTGAATCAGTAAGATCTGTTTTATTTACAAGAAATAGAATGGCTGTTTTTCGTGGTATTTTTTCGAGTAAACTGAATATATATTCAAATGAAGCTTCAACATGACGCTGTGTCTTCGCGTCCAAAACAAACACAACACCATCAACTTCACTCAAAATATCCAGAAAATAAGGGCTTTCTCTAGATGTCTCTTCATCAGCTTCCATTATTGTAACTATGGATTTACCATATGTAATACTGATAAAGCAAGTTAATTGCGGAGGTTGAGCATCTGTTACTGTTCCATATAATAAACGACTTACAACACTAGATTTTCCTGAACCTTGTAATCCAAGAATAGCTACTTGAGGGATTTTCCTATCTTTGTCAATCATGATTTTATCTCGAATAAAAGAAAGGTAGCCACTCAACTATCTTCGTCCTCCTTCAACTTCCAGTGGGAATTTGCTTTCGAAAACTTCACTCAGATTCTTTTGAACTTCTACAGGATTCCTACTGAAGTTTTCAAGTATACGTAGCTGAATCTGTTGAGCTCTAGTTACAGGATCGATAGGATCTATCATAACAGAGAGACAATATGCTCCTCTCTTGACATGACTCACATGTTTCTTATAGAGACTTTCAAGTTTGACAGATTGAATGCTTTCCTTAGATTCAACTGCAAACATTTTTGTTAATTCTTTTAATTTCTTAAAATCATTCGCAATTACTGCTTGTTCACTTGGTCTTCCAAAAATTGCTTCAGAAAGAATATTTCCATCGATATCCGAAAGAACAGCAGCACCAATTTTGACTTTCCATTGTTGTGCTCCACAAAGAACATCAACTACCCAATCCCATGCTTCATATATCCCCTGTCCTGTAAGGGCAGAAACTTTTTTGATATTGAAAGGTCTCAGATTTCGCAAAAATTTATCCAATTCGAAAGATGTGTTAATTTCAGTTAGTTCTTTTGATTTTGGTAAATCACTCTTATTTGCTAGGAATAGCACTGGAGCGCTTTGTTTGGCAAAATTGATATAATGCCAGAATGTTTCTTTTGATTCATCAAATCGAGCATGATCTGCTGAATCTACTAGGTAAATCACTGAGTCTGCTCTCTCAATAAACTTTTTCCATAAGCTCAAACGAAATGGTTGATGACCACCTAAATCAAAACAAGTGAAGTTTAAATCTCTATATTGATAGTTTTCCAAATTCACTCCATATGTAGGTCTAACAACTATGTCCTCTTGTTTTAATAATTTCTTAACTAAAGAAGTCTTTCCAGCTCTTTCTAAACCTAATAATGCTACACTGAATTTATTTCTCCCGACAACTGATTCATGAGAAGATTCTGTTCTCGTTTGCTTTTCTTGTCGCTCTCTTCTCTTCTTTTCTTCCATTATACGTTTTCGAAATTCATAGAAAGACATTAATTCACCTATTTATATCATGGTAACTGTGCTGGACTACGTTTGAACTTAAACTTATTCTAATATCTTACTCAACAAATTTAATGTTTTCGCTATCTGTAACTTGTAATTTGAAATAAACTAAAACATGAATTTTTTTGTTTCGCGCTATTTAAACGTTCAGATAGTTAAAATGACCGTTGACAAATTAAGAAACAATCCATCTTAAAGAGAATAAGAGAATTGCTAGCAATCCTAGAACTAAACAGATAATTGCAAAATTATATTTTCTTGCAATAAAAATGAACAATTCCATAGTTAAATATCCAATAACAGCTGTTATTAGTATAGCAATTATCAGTTGCCACCAAGCTATAGGAAAGATATTACTTCCTTCGAATAAAGCTCCTGCTAAGGAGAGTATGAATCCTCCCAAAACTGCAGGTATACTCATCAAGAAACTACCTTTGATTGCATCATTCTTTTCTACATTCATTAAAAGAAGACCACCCATTGTAATTCCTGATCTACTCAAACCTGGAATAATAGAAAATCCTTGTAATAAACCACTTCCTACCATTTTCTTCTTAGAAATATCTTGCAAAGGTTCTCCTTCAACATTTTCTCTATTAGAAATAAACAAAATTATTGCAGTAACTAGCAAAGCTATACCAATTACAAGGGTTGAATAATCACCGAAATCAGGGGATGCAATAAAATAATCAACAAGAAAATAACAAGGAATTCCAACAATAATTGTCCCAAGTGTACTTAAGACCAAAAATAGTCTCCACTTCTTTATATTCTCTTCTTGATTCTTTAGATTAATATAAAACCATAATTCTTTTCTGTATTTTACAAAAACAGCTATCAGAGTGCCTAAATGTAACCATAAAGATAACGATAAAGCAACATTTGCTTCCATGTTTAATGCTTCATTTAGAATAAGTATTGTCTGCCCACTGGAGCTGACTGGTAACCATTCTAAAACTCCTTGAAGAATTGCAAAACCTATCATTATCCAGATTATCATAATATGGATTAGCAATTGGTGTTTGTTATAAAAATAATTCCTTTTATCTTAGAGATTATTCTTGACTTATTCTCCATTTGATATATTCTTCGAGTTTTTCTCCAGTTTCTATAATTTCATCATCATCCTCAATTTGAATGTCGAAATCTTTTCCTTCAATTGTTAAAATCCATCCTTTTCCATATGGATCTTCATTTATTATCGAGGGTTCACTTCTGAGATCTTCATTTTTCTCAACAATTATTCCTGTAATTGGAGATTTTATTTGTCCAATCCATTTACCACTTTCAATGGTTCCAATAATCTGATCTTTTTTTACTCTTTTTCCTATTTGCATTGTTCTTATGAATTCTATTTCTCCTGCCCTTTTTGAAGCATAATCATCAATGCCGATTTCTATTGTATTATCAGTTTTTCTTCTTATCCAGATATGTCCAGGCTCTCTAATATAGTAGAACAAATCATCAGGAAAATTGTATTCGTTTACAATCATGGTATCAACCTACTTAAAATCTTAATAGCTGCTTTCATACTTATGAGTGGAAATAAATTTAATCTTGGGGAAATTACTTTCCCTGGATTGCTTATATTCTTACTATCAACTTGTTTTTTGAATTCTTTATATTTATGATATTGTTCTTTACCATAGATTTTCGAATAGTATCCTGCGAAAAACATACCCGTTGAATAAGGATATCCTCCGAATTTAATTCCTTTTATTGTATATTTGAATAACCTCAGATAAAGGAAAGTTCTCTTTATAGAACTTATTTTTTCATCTAGTGGTAAGAACAATAATAGAGAATAATGAGTATCAGAGATTAGTTCACCTTCAAAATGAATACCATTTTTATATTTCACATTTAATTTTTGGAGATATTTATTACTAGTTTTGATAGGAAGTATAAGTTCAGAAACCAGGAAATCATCATATTCTTTAAGCATTGAAAAAGTTTTGAACCGATGGTCCCAGATATTTGTTATGTATCTCTTATCTAGAATCTGCCCTCCAGCTTTTCTTATTGCTTGGTTAAACATTGTATAAAATTCGCTCTCCTCTTCTTCAAAGCTAATTTCCTTAGAAATTATCACAACATACCTATAAGGTAACGAATAACCAAAAGTATCATTAAATTTAGAAATATGTGAAGGATTGAAAAACCAAATAGAATAAGGATTTATCTTTGATAGTTCTGCTAATCCATCCTCTAGTTCTCTAGGAGAATCAAAGGTACACCCCCATTGTTTTAGAGGTATATCGAATTTTATTTTCAAAGAGATTTTTGTTAGAATGCCAAGAGTACCATGAGAACCTACAAACAGAGCAAGATCTTCACTTTTATCGTATATCTTCAGTTCTCCGTTAGGAAGCACAACTTCAAGGTTTACAATCTGATCCAAAGCACCACCATATTGAGAACTACCCACACCAAAACCTCCGTGAGCAATCCATCCACCAATGGTTGCTGAATAATAACTGGATGGGAATGCACACAACGAAAATCCTTGTTGCTTTAATTGTCTCTGTAAATCAGAGAAGATTATAGAAGGACTAGCTGTTACAGTTTGTTCAAGAGGGTCTATGTATAATTCACTCTCTATTCCTTTACAGTCAACAACTATTCCTTTTTTATACGTTATAGCACCACCAAAACCGGCAGTTCCACCACTCCTAGGAGTAATTGATACATTGTTTTCATTTGCAATTTGATAGATTTTTTGAATATCCTCTGTATTTCTTGGTAAAATTACAGCATCTGGAATGTTCTTGTAAAGAATTTTTGTCAATGATGGTAATTCGGCCATGTCACGTGAATAGAGCTGAAGAATCGTACTGTCATCCCTGAATTGTTTACCTAGGTATCGTATGAATCTCGAGCGTGCTTTCTTCTTTAAAGCCATTATTTCAACTCCATCGCTCTTTTGATGAATTCAGATATGTCTATGGCTTCAACATTTAAATTCTGTTTTCTTAAGTTGCTACGAATAGTATCTAGACATGTTGGACACCCATTAAGAACTATATCAGCTTCAGAATATTGAATATCAGTTATAAGTCTTGAATTGACCTGACTTACAAGATTATCATCGTTTAATTTTAGTAATCCTCCTCCTCCGCAACATAAGGCATCCTCGCGATTTGAAGGTAATTCTTCATATCTAATTCCAGGTATTTGTTTGATAACATCACGAGGAGCTTCTATTAAACCACAATGTCTGACTAGCTCACAAGGATCTTTAAATGTAACTTTTTCTTTGAATTTCTTTTTTAGTTGAATTTTCCCTTCTGCTAGTAACTCGTTGACTAATTCAGTAATATGTAAAACTTCGATATCCCATTTCTCCCCTAAGATTCTGGGATATACTACTTTAAACGCTCGATAGCAACCAGCGCAGGCAGTAACAACTCTCTTTACTCCAAGCTTCTTAAATTGCTCAAGATTGTGTTTTGCAAAAGATTTACCAACAGAATATCCACCTGCCAGAAAAATAGGAGATCCACAACACCATTCTTCTGTTCCCAGAATTGTAAAATTCTCTTTGGATTTTCTTAAAATCTTAACAACACTCTCAGCAACTCCTTCCATTTTTCCTGAATAAGAAGCCTGACATCCAATGAAATATGCTAAGGGTGCTTTTCTTTGAATTCTTCTAGTCATAACCATATTGCTTAAAGCTGCCCAAGTTACTCTTTCTTCAGCTGGTAATCCATATATATTATGTGAAGATTTCACTTTATTATACAACGATAGCAATTTAGAATTCCATCTTCCTCTTTTGAAAGATTCTTGTCTCACTTGTTCCCAAACTTTCAAAAGAGGTAGATCAACTATGCAGATATTTTCACATGCCTTACACATTGTACAAGCGAAAATTGCATCAAACAAAGATTTGGAAACATCGTTTTTCAGATTATCTTTAATTCTCTCTGAGTAGTAAAGTTTGATTTGGTCTAGAATTCCCCTAGGGTGGTAATTTTCCCATTTTAATTCTTTGAATGTAGGACAAAGTGAACAATAACCACAATACACGCACTTTTGAGCTACTTCCAATAAATCTACTTGCCACCCTTGTGAAGAACTCATAACATAGAAAATATGGTTATTTCTCTTTTAATGTTTTGTGGTGATATAACTCCTTTTTCACTCAAGTTCCATTGCAGAAGGAAATAGATTTTAATTTTCTTAAGGTTTGTATCTGTTAAAAACAAAGAAATGCAACTTCTTTTTTATCATAGAAGCTATAACAAAGTTCTTTCTAACTGTAGTAGCAAGTCTTCCAGCCCTAACAAGCTCTATAGGATTTATTTTTCCCTCATTTTCTATTATCTGCACCATATAGGGGCTGTGTTCTAGACCTGGACCCTTTGTATAGACAGCAAAGTCAACTCCAAATTTCAAACCTGGTCTTACTACATAACCAAGATCTCTTAAATGTCGATAAACATACATCTTATTTTCGAAATTAATATATTGCTGATGACACATCTCAAGAAATGTTTTTTTTGCAATTTTCTCTTTTTTTTCGTTTAATAGTTTTAATTTCCTCTTTTCCAAAAGGTAGATAGTTTCAAAATAAGATATCTCAGAAGGATCTCTGAATTCATCGCCCTTTTGAGGTTTTCGAACACCAATCGGTTTTCCAAAAAAACCGTTTGAGTACAATTCCATACCGTGATCAATATCCCAAACAATAATTCGATTTCCTATAATTTGAGCTATAAATTCAGGAGCCATAATCAGCATTCTGCAAGGATTACAGTATAAATAGGTTGAGATAATTAACTTTTTTCACCAAAACTTTAGATATAATTTTATACAAGAAAACTAAATACTATAATTGAAGAATATGATTATTTCTACTGGGATAGAAGAATTAGATAATATGATAGATGGGGGTTTAAGAACAGGAAATTGTTACGCTATAAAAGGTACTGCGGGTGCAGGAAAAACTGTTCTATCATTATTCATGACAATGGGAGCTTTAAAACAAGATATACCTGTTTTGTTTATTTCAACTGAAGTAGAACCAGATAAATTGATTGAATATGTGAAATCATTTGGTATGGATTTTCAACCTTATATTGATAATAATATGTTAATTGTTGATAAAATGTCTCTTAAACCTCAAGGGGTTGGCTTAGTTCAAACAGATAGATTCGATCTATCAGGGATCATTACTCGAGTTAAAAAGAGAATTGAGGATATAAAAGCGAAACTAGTATTCTTTGATTCTGCATCTGCTTTCTTTGCTGAATTCCAGTATGAAAAAACTGCTAGAAGTAGTTTCATGGATTTTATACGTGAAATAACAGATGTGGGATCATCATTAGTATTGACAGCTGAATCTAAGGGGGCAGAAGATTTTACTACACTTGAAGAATTTCTAGTTGATGGTGTTATAAAAATCAGAACAGAACTTAAGAATAATCAACTCATAAAACGAATTTCAGTTCCAAAACTAAGATCTGCTCAACCTATCAGTTCTGAGAATAGATTTATTATCAACAAACAGGGCATTATGATCCTTAGGTCAGAGCAACCTCCAACGATATTAATCACCGAGGAAGAAACAGGAATTCAAAGACTCGACGAGTTATTGGGGGGAGGAATTCCAAATGGAACTGTTGTCTTAATTGAATTGGATGGCGAGACAAATTATTTTCCACTCTTTTTAACTACATTGCACAAACATCTGAATCAAGGAAAGGGTGTTGTAATTCACTCTAATGTCCATATGTATCCAGCTAAAATTCTAGAAGAATACAAGAGAGCTAAAACTGATATCACTAAGCATCTAAATGAAGGAAATATAGTTTTTATTGACAAATATAATAGATCTGTTACAGCTGTTGAGGCAAGAGAAATGAGACAACTAATGACAACAGATGATATGATTTCAGTAACTGTAGAACTAATGGAAGCATTTGAAAAAGCAAAACAAGAAGTGGTCCTATATGGAGATCTTACAGATGATGTAAATATACTCTCTGAATCAAATTTCTTAAGATATTTCGCACTTCAATCATTTAATGTGAAGGAAAGAAGAGCAATAGCATACTCATTTATCAACTTTAATGCTATCAGCAGAGAGATTTTAGCAAGACTTCGAACTACAGCTGATATTATTATTCGATTTTCACGAGTTGATTATTGCAATTATATAGAATGTCTAAAGAGTTCAACAGGTGCTACTTTCTTACCAAAAATAGTGAAGTTCAGAGACACAATTCCCCTAATAGAAATAATCGGTTAGGTAGATAGAATGGTACTAAAAATCATGTGCTTTACGAGCCCGACATGCAGTTGGTGTCCTTACATAAAGGATGTTTTAAAACGAATAGTCGCACAAACTGAACATCTTGAGCTAGAAATTATTGATATCACAAAGGATATTGATAAAGCAGAAGAATATGATGTAATTGCATTACCTACTATCATTCTCCCTAATAATCAGCGAATTATAGGAGCTGCGGATGAAGCTTTTATTCAAGAGCAGCTAGATTTCTTCTTAGATTTTGGGTAAAATTAAAAAAACAACCAGTATTTTATATATATATGCTTGATTCAGATGAACAAGTAGAAAAATGTCTAGGAAAGATTTTTTCTGAAAATAGAGTTTTAGAAATAATAAAAGATCTTTGTCTTCTAGGTAGCAGGTTCTCTGGAACCATTAGCGAAAAAAGAGCCCAAGAATACATTATAGAACAGCTGAATAAAACTGGAATAAAGCACTCAGAATTCGAATTTGAATATCAAGGTTGGCAAAGAGGAACGTGTAATTTCTCAATCAGTTCTCCTGAGAAAGAGATTTTTCCATCTATTTCTCTAGTTTTAGCACCTTCTACAGATGAAGAAGGAATAGAGGAGATAATTATAGATGGAGGAGGAGGTTCTCAAACTGAAATGGAGAAAATAAAAGAAAAGATACCAGGAAGAATTGTTATGGTTCATTCTGGAAAAACTGAGGAAGGATGGTTACACAGACGCATCAAATATGCAAATGCAGTAAAGTTTGGAGCAAAAGCATTTATTTTTGCTAATCATAATCCAGGACAGTTATTTCCAACTGGTTCAGTAAGATCCAACAGAATTGGAGAAATACCAGCTATTGGGATTTCGAAAGAAACATATGAGTACCTTATTGAATCGATTCGGAGGTACAAAGAAGTTGTTGGTAAAATCTTTGTATTTAACCATACACAAGAAGATACATCTAAACACATTATTTGGGATATTCCAGGACATGCAACAGATGAAATAGTAGCTATAGGTGGGCATTATGATGGACATGATTTAGCTCAAGGAGCAACTGATAATGCTGGTTCTATTGCAGTGTTATTAGAATTAACAAGGATGATTAAAGAGAATAATGTTATCCCTGCAAGAACACTGAGATTTTTTGCTTTTGCAGTTGAAGAATTTGGAGTGGTAGGTTCTACGATTTATGTTAACAATACAGATGTAAGTGACATTGTAGCAATGGTTAATTTTGATGGATTAGTTGGTCATGTACCAAAACACATTGCTTGTAATGGTTACGAGGAATTATACAACAAGATAAAGGAGATGGAAAGTGAGTTCTTGTATGAGACTACAGTTTCAAAAAACATTATAACAGCAAGTGATAACTATCCTTTTCTATGTAAAGGAATACCAAACATGTGTGTTTATGGAGAAAGACCGGATCCTGGTGCAGGAAGAGGATATGGTCATACATCTGCAGATACTTTCGATAAAATAAGTAAATTGGATGCAAAGCTATCTCTTGCATTCGCTTTAGTCTATATTTATGAGTTGAGTAAAATCAAAGAACTCCCAAGAATACTAACAGAAAATGAGACAATTGAGTTACTAAAAGATGCGAAATTAGAAGATAACCTGGAATTATTAGATAAATGGCCTTTCAAGTAATAAGCGAAAAAATATTCTCTTTTGTAGTGTTTCAGATTTGTTGTCTATTTGCTCATTATGTATATTTTCGATTCAATCTTTTTTACAACAAATATTAGATATATAATTATCCCCCCAAGTACTACAAATACTCCTAGAGCAATTAGAGCAATATTTCTGAAAATTTTATTGTAATTATGGGAAGTATATTCTGGATAATATATTACATCATATCCAGCTGATTCTATATAATCGATAGCAATATCAAAATTCGACCTTATCTTAGTCTTATCCTTCTTAAACAACTAACAGAAACTAAACTTGTCAATGAGAGTAAAATAAGAGAAGTTATCCCTGTTTCATAAGGAGGCCATGTATGCCACGAGTATACACCTGTTTTTTCCATATAATCTATAGCAAGATCAAGATCATAGGCATAAGGTTTCAAAGATTTATCAAAACCTATACATGAATCAGGTATAGGTGATATTCCAGGATCACCGAACCGCTGAATTTCATCAACGATATAATTTCGGGGTATTGCATGACTAATTGCTTTTCGAATGTTTTTAGCTGATTCTGTAGTACCAACTGGTGTTAACTCACCAGTCCCTATAATCGGGTGTTTCATGTTTATTGCTATTTCTTCATGTTTAGGAACCTTTACTATTTTACCTACAATTGGACCATCCCCAAAACCCACATCAAGTTGAACTAAATCATAATGAGAATCCAATATATCGATATTTCCATAAAAAAGCCCTGCTAATGCAGAATCAACACTAGAGATATAAGAAATGTTCAATTCATCTAATAATGGCTGTTTTCCTTTTGAAACAGTAAGATTATTCCAATATAGGTTAGGTTTGAGTCTTACCGAACTTGAATTAGGATAATAGAAATCTAGTTTGAATGGACCACAAGATTTAACCAAGGTATTTTGAACATTACCAGTTAATGGAACCTCACCAAATATATCATAACCATATGTTGAGATTGCTGGTTCAACAGTACTTTTATCTATTATACCAAAAGATAGGAGACCGAGTGCAAAACTATAATCATCAGTCAAATTAAAGTTGAGAGAATGTGTGTCAATAACCTCAATTGAATCATTAGATGCAAACCATCTAGTTAAAATTTGATATTTAGATTTACTTGAAAATGGAGAAGAACACAACTTTGGTGACATATAGAGTTCATAAGAATATTTTATGTCTTCTGCAAGAACTGGATAGCCATCACTAAATTTTGCGTTTGAATCTATAGTTACAGTTATATTTCGTCCATCTGAACTAAAAGTTGTGGTATTTGCAATTGCGGGTTCCCAATCATGGTGATCCTGTCCTCTTTTAAACAAAGAACCATATATAGCAGACATCCATTGAGCATCATAGAAAGACTCTTGTAGAAAGATGTTATATTCTTTTAATTTTTCAGGAATTGCATAAACAATAATATGATCTTCTGAGTCACCCCAGTTTTCTGGACGAAGATTTGATGTTGCAAAGAGAAGTTCATCAATACCATAAAGATGTTCTTTAAATCCATAAAGTTCTCTTGGGTAAGTAATACTTATAGCTGGCAAATCGTCATACAACATAGCTTGAAGCTCGTGAGAATATTGAGTTCTGAGTGTTGAATTAATTGTTTTTAGATATTTATTAAGCATCTCATCAAAGTTTGGATTGTTATACTGATAGAAATTATTTCCAGAAGGATATATAGAAGAAGTAGAATAAAAATCAGTAGGATCCCAATCAAGGTCCCATGACCAACCAATAAGCAATATATCGAAACCACCTTCAGAGTATGGTGGAATAATACCACATTCACCTCCAGGATAAAACCAAGTACGAGAAGCTATATTTTTCAAAGAGGTAGATTCATGAAATGTTACACCTATCCCAATTTTTGGAAGCTGCTCTTGTATTAAGAGAGACCATTGGTTTCGAGCTGGATCAGTATTTAGAGAGAGAAGATTAATCTTAAATGCTATTGGAATTTCTACATCTTGGGAACTGATAATACCAGGTAAAAACAAAAAGAAACATAGAAATAGAACAACAAGTATTTTTTTCCTCATTTTATTCATTATCCAATTCCAATTGTTTTATTTTGATATAAGGAGTAAATAGAAGCAATAATATTGATATGAATATTGCAGCATTTTTGTTCAATATGAAATTTTCCTTATTTCTTATCAACTAAAACAATAGGAAAAGTGTTCTATAAAGGTTTTGGGAGCATTTTAATTATTATTATAAATATTGAAAATGGTTAGGATTAACATTTAAAGACATCTAAAATATCATTCTAATTTCAATAATAAAAATCTCATCGTGAATGATGAAAAACTCTTTAATAAGATTTTCGTGATGGAATGGTTTTTCTTTTCCAGTAATTCAAGAAGATAGAAATGAATCCAATACTCATCATAGAGAATATGATAGTTATTCCTTCTATCTTGTTTATCAATGTAGTTGGAGTGTTCCACCAATACATCACTCCTATCAATTCGATGGCTTTGTCTAAATTATACTCGTAAGGCATTAGTGAATCATCATAACCAATACACCCTTCAGGGCAAAAAGTAACTCCAGGAGTCGCCATTCCATCCAAAATCTCATCAATTATAATTTGCCTAGGTATAGCATAATTAATTGCCTGCCTTATTTTCTTCGCATATTCTGCAGTTCCTTCAAGAGTTAATTCTCCAGTCCCCATAATTGGGTGTTTCATGTTGAAAGCTAATTCACCAGCAGTCAAAGACTTACTATAAACAGCATTTATTGCATTTAAATTTTCGAAATGGCTGTAATTATAATCATAATCAGCATCTACAATATCAATACTACCTGAAGCTAATTCTGAAAGAGCTATTTCTTTATCTTGAATACTAACAAATGTGATATTTTCTAGACTAAGTGAATGTCCAGACCAGAATTCATTAGGAATAAGCTCAACAACACCATTATTGACATCATATTTTGATAGTTTAAAAGGACCACAAGATGTAACAAGAGCATCACTTACATTTGTAGAAAAGGGTTCTTGGTTAAAAATCTCATAACCATGTAATGTGACTAATGGTTCTACAACACTCTTATCTATTATTCCAAAAGAGAGGATACTGTATATGAAATTATAGAATTTGTCAAACTCAAATCTAAGTGTATCTTCATCAACTACAACTATTGAATCATTGTTTTTAAACCATGAACAAAGGAACTCATAATTAGGTGAATTGACAGCAGGTGTCATAAAAAGATTATATGAGTATTTTATATCTTCAGATAGTACTGATTCACCACCACTAAATTTAGCATTAACATCTAAGTCAATAGTTATGTTAAAATTCCTATTAATAACATCAGAGATAGTTATATTTTTTGCAATCGAAGTTTCCCAATCAAAAGAATCTTGGTTACGTTTGAAAAGAGATCCATAAACACATTGAGCCCAATTAGTATCAAAGCCAAATTGATCGTTAAATTTAATCTTGAAATTATTATAATCTGAAAGATTTTTGAAAAGAGCATAGATTATGTGTTTATCTCCTGATTCCTTCCAATATTCTGGACGAGGATATGCAAAATTAAGAAGAGTTGGATTAACTCCTGATACATTTTTATTGAATCCAAAAATTTGTCTTGGATAGAATATCTGAATTGCTGGTAAATCCTCATAAAGAATTCTCTGTAGTTCTTGAGCATATTCTGTTCTTTCTAAAGGATCTAAACTTGTTTCATAATCAGATAATACTGAATCATAATAAGGATTAATGTACTGATGAAATGAGGATGTAAAACAAGGAATATAAAATTTATATGGATACCAATCAATGTCCCATGATTCTGTTAGAAAGAGAATATCAAAACCTCCTTCTGAATATATTGGAATGTAGTCATAATCAATTAAAGGATAAGACCACGTTCTTAAAGCAATATTTTCCCAACTAGTAGATTCATGAAAAACAACACCTATTCCAATTTTTGGAAGCTGCTCCTCAATTATTTTCGACCATTGATTTAAAATAGGATCGGTGTTTGGAGAGAGAAGATTTACTGAAAAGAAACGTTGAATGTCATGTTCTCGAGCATCTACTACAGAAGGAAGAAGCATGGAGAGTATTACTAAAAACATAATCAACCTACTTTTTTTCATTTTAAAATCACCTTTTTCCTTTTGTAGATGTAAGAAACTGAAACTAAAATTATAAAAAGAAAAGAACCAAAGGTTGATGGTAGAACGATTGCTAAGGTAGTATTTTTAAGAATTTCATAATCATAATTAACACCTACAACATTATCTTGAATTATCTGATTCTCCCAATGCCAAGTATAAATTTTTCCACCCCAAAATCTAGACATATCACAAAGTGTTTCATTTTGACTCTTAGGAGCTCCAGTATAAGCTGAGGGTTGTTTACCATGAATCTTGAATTGAACCCTTTCTGTTACCCCTCCATTCCATGATCTACCAGTACCTACATCATAATAAATCAGTGCTAAATCATGTTCTTTTTCCATTCGAGCTTCCCAATTGAAACTAATGGATGTTTGAGTTTCTGCTTCAAATGTGATTTCACAAATTGCGAAAATTCTTGTGAAATAATAACCCCAGAAATATTCATTCCATTCGATTAAATCAGTTTCATTTAGATAAACTAATTCACAGTCAATTTCTTCATCATTTACTAGTACTACAAGTGTTTCTTCCAATCCTTCATAAGCTCCAGTAAAAGGAGCTGCAATATAATAAGAAACTGTTTCGTTGGGATTGTATATTTGATAAGTACCATCGAAATCAACATCAAAGTACTTGTTGTATTCAGTTGCATCAATATCCAAGAGAACAAATGCATAAACCAACTCTAGGTTGTGTGAAAAATTTCCAGGTATCAAACCTCCAACTTCAAAATCATCTGATGGTATGATCGCAGGATTTGCTTGAGATGTAGAAGGAATAATTAAATAGAAAAAAAAGCTACAAACAAGAAAAAGAACCAAATATCTTTTTATATTTCCTGGAAATGCTTCATTTTTTTTCATTTATCTTCTCTGATATAATCCACATAGACTATTAAAACGGTTTCTCCTCAATTCCAATAATTGAACTAATAATAATCACAAATATGTTAATTTTAGTGAGAATTAACACTATTAGAAAACAGAACTTAACTAGATGTTTTCCAATAGGTTATATAACTCTAAAGGAATTTACTCTTCTTGAGATTGTTCTTCTCAACATCCATCTAATGAGACTTTTTGGTGTTCTTATTTTCTCTGATCCCTTTCTAGGGATTAATAACATTGCATCCTTTGGACACACAATTGCACAAACACCACAACCAACACATCTTTCGTTTGAATGACATTTTTGATCAATTAATTCAAGAGAATTAAATTGACACCTATCTATACATTTTCCACAACCAATGCACAGATCTTCATCAATTGAAATATTATAGTTTGACTTCACAAAAGCTGCTGGTTGATTCCATTCTGTTAAACCCCTTAAAACACCACAACAACAAGTACAGCAGTTACAGATATATCCAAAACCACCTTCTATATTCATTGAAGAGTGAATCAATCCAGTTTCTTCAGCTTCTCTTAGTATCCTAAGAGATTCTTCCAATGTGATTGGTTTTGTGTTTACGTTGTTCTCATATGCATTTTCTCTGCTTGAGAAGGATAAACATACACTCTTGGGATAGTCACAACCTTTATCTAGTAATTCTTGCTGTTTTCTGCATATACACTCTCGTATTCCCCAGCTTTTAGCTCTTCTAACCATCATCTCCGCTTCATCTTGCTGGTGGATTTCAAAGTCATATTTGATAACTCTGTTTACAGGTACTACCTTATGAAGTGCTGGTTGATGACTGAAAAGTTCTTGACCTTTAGTTTCTTGGAAGTAATTCTCTGTTAATTGAGCAAAGTCTTTGTCCATTCTGAACAATTGATCTTCATAAATCCCAACAACGAAAGGTAAAAGACCATATTTCTTCTTTTCCTTTGAATATCGGATATGAAGTTGACCCTTAGACTTCATTACATTAATTCTTTCTGTTAATTCTATTGTAGGGATTTTCAGTCTTTTAGACATTTTTTCTAATGTCTCACCTGTTACTTTCATTTTGCTAGCTAATTCAGCTTCATCAGGAGTAAAAATCCATTTGAGAACCTTCAAATGGCTACCATCTTTTGCTTTAGCAAAACCATTAGGAATTCGATTTAATGTCCTTGCAAGCATTTCATAAGGATCAGAAGCTGATTTTGTCTTGAACAACAGAAATCTCCTCTTATGGCACGTTTCAAGTTATAGATAAAGTTTAGTGTGCAACAATCAGCACATTATTACTAATTTTTCGCTAAAAAACTATAATTAACTAGTTGGAAGAAGAATCATTTTTCTTGTTTCTCAAGATTGTCAAGAATAATCAAAAGCTTTTTCTCTAACTCTTCAATTTCTTCTGAAGAAAAACCTTCATAGTAAATCTGACTCATTTCTAGCACAATTCCAAAATATATATCGAAAGCTTCGAAAAATTTCTCTTTCAATTTTATCAGATATTTTCTTCGATCTTCTTTTGAATGAACTCTTTCAATTAAATCTTTATTTTCTAATTTATCCAATACAACTGTGAGAGTTGAATTACTTAAAGAAGTGCGATCTGCTAACTGTTGAATTGAAATCATATCATTTTCTCTTAATGCAAAAAGAACTCTTCCTTGTGAAGGATTAAGATCAGCTAAGTTATTTTCTTTCAATTTTCTCAAAAATATTCTGTCAGATGTCTGATGTATTCTTGCTATATACAGACCAATTTTAGAAGGTTTATTCATTTTGTATTCCTATTAATAAAAGATAATAAATCTTTCGTATTCGTAATTTTCGTATGCAAAATATTTTTAAACTTCAAGAATAAATGCGATTGGGTGTATCCAAATCGTAAATATACTAGTTACTGGTGCTACAGGTAATGTTGGAAGAGAAATAATAAAATTTCTAAAGGATGAAGAAGATGTAACAATTTTCGCTGCAGGTATTAAAAAAGAAATAGTAATTATCAGATTTGGTGATAAAGTTCAGTATCGTAAACTTGATTTTTATGATCCTGAAACCTTTGAATCTTGTTTAGAAGATATTGACAGAGTATTTTTGATGAGACCCCCTGAAATTGGAAAAGTGAAAAAATACATGTTTCCCTTCATGGATCTGATTAAGGAGAAGTCAATAAAACACGTAGTTACTCTATCAATTGCAGATGCGATGCCATTTGTCCCGCACTACAAAATAGAAAGATATCTGGAGAAACTTAAAATCACTTATACTCACATTCGAGCTGGATATTTTATGCAGAATCTGTCAACTACTCACAAGGGAATTATTCAGAAAGAAAAAGATATTTTCGTTCCAGCAGGAGACGGAAAAATCAGTTTCACAGATGTCCGAGACATTGCAGAAGTAGCAGCTACTATATTGAAAAGTGGGAGACAAAAAAATAGAACACTCAGAATTACAGGAGATACTGCATGGAATTTTCATGAAGTTGCAGAGAAGATGACTTCTATTCTAAATCAACCAATAAGATATAGTAATCCTTCTGGAAGAGAATTCAAGAAAAAGATGCTAGAATATGGATTTCATAGAGGTATGACTAGAATAATGAGGATAATCTACTCAGCTGTCAAAAGCAATAATTCTGACACCATCTATCTAGACTTTAAGAAACTATTAAAGAAGAAACCACGTTCTCTTGATCAATTTATAAAGGATTATGCGGAAAGCTGGACATAAAGCTTCGATAAGCTGAAGATTTTGAAATAAGTTAAAAATATAATCAAAAATACTAGAGTTTTTTCAGGAGCTGTTCTGCACATTGCCATCCTGCCCAAATAGTAGAAGAAAAACCTCCTCCTGGGAAAGTCCAAGCAGACGAGAAGTATAAATTCTTAATAGGAGATTTTGATTTGAGTCTATTCATACCTGATTGCTTAATAGTATAAGCAAAACCTAAAAGTGTTCCTTGTGGATTTAGAGTGTATTCATACTTAGTTCTAGGAGTTGAAACGTAAAAATATTCAATATGTTGAACTAAATCCGGTATTAGTTCCGATAATCTTCTAATAAAAATGTAAGCAATTTCTTTCTTCTTTTCAATATATTCATTCTTACTCAAGTCCTTCCAATTTTCAAGATAATCTACAGTACTAATTACTCCTGTACTTTTTCCTGAAGGTGCTAACCGTGAGTCAATTTGACTATAGTCAACAAAAATGAAATTCCTTTTCTCATAATCACTTTTGTGATTGGTTGAAACGTCTGCTAGATTGATCACACCTTCATTATTAACCACAGTTGTATAACTTGTATTCCCAAGTTCCTTAAGCGATTTTTTGAAACCTAAAAAGACATTTAGAATGGAATGTCCCACATCTGCTTTGTTTATTTGCTGTCTAAATTTTTTATTCACTTTTTCAGGTAGTAGATCATTTACTACTTGTGGTACAGAAGCATTCGAGACAATATATTTGGCATCAACTCTGTTAACTTTGCCAGCTTTTCTTTTTGTTGATACATATTCAACTCCAACTGCTCTTCCTCGTTTCACGATGATATTAGTTGCTCTCCGATTAAATAGAATCGTTCCACCATGCTCAATAATGAAATTTGCTAAACTATAGGAGAGTTTTACTGATCCTCCTTTTATGTAATGAGTTCCTGCTTTAAAACGAGATGATAAGGCTAATGCAAATATTATAGCAGAAAGCTTGTAAGGATCATCTCCATAATATTGAATTGTACCAGCTAATGCTAGTTTCAAGTCTTCATTCTTAAAATACTTATCAAATAGTTCTCCAGCAGTTTTTCCTCCCCATTGAGGAATACTAGAGAAAAGAATTGGTACAAAAGGACCAACAATTGCTTGTAAGAATTTTGACCTTGGTATTGAATGAGTGTGCTTTGTTAATGTATTTATTGTTTTGAAGAATTTCTTTATTCCTTTTTCTTCTTCTGGGAACTGTTCTGTTAAAGATGTAATAGCTTCCTCAGCTGAATCAGGCACAATAAAATCTTTTCTTTTATTTGTAAACCTATAAAAGCCAGTTGGGATTTTTTCAAATTCTACATTGAAGAAAACATCTAGGTCTTCAAAAATCTCAATTTTTGGATCTCTTTCATACATGCCATCTATTGCGTGAAGGCCAAGATCAATGATGTAATCATTTAATATAAAACAAGAAGCATATCCTCCTGGTGTTGATTCTTGTTCTAGAAGTAAAATTTTCTTACCTTCCTTTGCTAGTTTTGCCCCAGCTACAAGTCCACCTAAGCCAGATCCAATGACTATCACATCGAATGTCATAATTAAAAATAGAAGCATTCATTTATTATTGTTTTGCACAACTAGAAATCAATCTTGAATATATTTGTTTAAAAAAATCACAGGAAAATATGCTTACGTTATAGTGCAAAGCTATCCACATTTTTGAATACTGCCCTTTCCAAAAAGGTGGACTTCTTGTTTTTCATTGTAAGTGTAATACACACTCTACTTTCTTGAAAGGAGACTTTAAAACGTGATTAAATCCCATCTAGAAGTTTTTTTCATTATTAAGAGAATTATCATAAATATTTTATAGGTAGATAATCCATCAAGTCATAGAGAATAATGATTGCTGGCAGCAGTAGTGAACATGAATCTAAAATTGTTGTTTTAGGATTATCTCAATCTGGAAAAACATCAATTCGACAAGTTGTCTTCGAAGGTTTTACTCCCGAAGCTACTTCGATGAATCCTGCTACAGTAAGAATTAATAGAAAATTATTCAATTTAGCAGGAAGTTCTATAAACCTCTTTGATGTCGGTGGTCAAACAAATTATCTCAATGAAGTTTTTGAACAATATAAAGAAAGAACATTCAGTGATGCAAGAGCTTTTATCTTTGTTGTTGATGTTTCTGATGCATCTAACATAATGAGATCGAAGTATTATTTTGATCTAACTTTGGAGAATGCTAAAGAACTAAGTAAGGATGCAAGAATTTATGTTTTTGCTCACAAGATGGATGTTGTCCCCCCTAATAAAAGAGAGCCAGTTCTTCAATCAATAAAGGAAATCTTTGAAATAACTGAATATCCAATGGCAGAAATTCATGGAACATCAATTTTTGAGGATACAATATGGGATGCAATGCAGAACATACTTTCTTATGTATATCCAAAAGATGACAGTAAATCTGTGAAGATAAAAGAAACATTCGATAAACAAGATTTAGTTTTTATTTCCCTTTCAACATCTCAAGGATTAATGTTATACTCACAACCAGAAAGATATGCTGGATTCAACTTTATAAAACTTAAAAATGACCTTTCAAAGATGTTTTCTCCAACACTACAGCTTGATTATGCAGCATTCTCATTTGAAGAAAACAGGGTATACATGAAGGAAGTAGACCAAGATCTAATTCTGACAGCTGTTTTTCCTCCATCAATGTCTCTTGAAAAAGAAGTTGATTTCTTCGAAAATGTCGCAAAAGAAATGAGAGAGCTTTTCCAACCTGAAGAGCTTATCGGTAGAGCGAGAATCAAGATGAAAGATACTTTAGTAGATTTTCTAGCCAAGGAAGGAATACCCAGATCAGATAATATAGAACGTAGGCTCGATCAATCAATAAATTACAGATGTGATATATGTGGAAGAAATCTGCAAAAATCACTAATTGATGTAGCGGTTGAAAATGCTGAACAACTCGAAAGAGGCATTAAAATTCAGAAAGGTTTCGGTACAATTTCAATTGAAATATTCCCAACTCATGAATGTGTAACTGAAATAAGAGAAATACCTATTTTTCTTGATGGAGAACTTGAATATCGAAGATATGGTGAGAGTAGACCAATCTAAATATCTTGAGCTTCTTTAGTAAATTCTTCTGTTTCTTCTTCTTTAGTAGATTCTTTTGTTTCTTCTTTGTGACTCTGATTATTATTGTTGCTCTTAAAAAGAAAATCAGACATACTCTTAATGTCATCAACAGAAAAAGATTCTTCTAATATGACTTCTTTCTTTTTAACTAAAAAGCTTGCAAAATTCTTGATATCTTCTGCAGTGAAGTCAATTTCTACTCCTTCTGTTTCTACAGATTCTTGTTCAACTACTATTTCAACTGAATCCTCAACAGGTTGAACTTCTTCAGGAATAGATTCTATAACAAGTTTTTCAACAAATTCTGGGATAATATCACTATCTATTTCAGCAGCACTCTCTTCAACTTCGATTGGTTTATCAATCTCAGGTAATCTTGGTAGTGGTACTTGAATTTTAGGTTCTTCTGGAACCATTTCTGGAGTTTTTAATTTTTCTTCAATTGTTACTTCCGCATCTTCTACTGCTGTTTCTGCCGTTTCAGGCAATTCTGCAATTTGTGGAATTTCAGGAACTGGTTCATCTGTGATCGGTTCTTTTTCTTCTGTTGCAGTTACATCTTCAACTATTTCACTTTGAGTTTCCACAATTAATTCTGGTTCAATAGATGTATCCACAATAACTATTTCTTCATCAATT
>JAGLRO010000051.1 GCA_023136245.1 Candidatus Heimdallarchaeota archaeon | reverse complement strand
ACCTGAATCCGTTAATATTAGTTTACAATTTTCATGACTCATTAACTTCATCATAGATAGGTAGTCAATTGGAGAGTAAACAAGAAGCTTGTCTATTTGTTTAAGTGTATCTTCCAAACCATATTCCTTTATTTTCTTTGCTGTTCTAGGATGAAGTAGAAACACAAGAGGTTTATTCTGAATTTTCTTAAGAGCTGACAAAATTTCTGTTAGTTTATCTTTATTTTCCACATTAGATTCTCTGTGTATTGTGCAGATTATGAATTTCTCTCTCACTTCATTAAGTATTTCATCTGCTTGTTTTGTTTTATTTTCCCAAGTAGTTTCATCGAATATCTTTATAGCATCAACTATTGTATTTCCAGTAAAAAATATTCTACTCGGTTCCAATCCTTCGTGTAAAAGATTTAATACTGCTCTCTGAGAAGGTGCAAATAGAATAGATGATACACTATCCACAATTTTTCTGTTTATTTCTTCTGGCATTGTATTGTCGTAAGATCTTAATCCTGCTTCCACATGACCAAAGGGAATCTTGTTTTGAACACTTGCTAAACAAGAAGCAAGTACACTTATAGTATCTCCAACTGCAAGTACTATATTCGGTTTGATTTCATTTAACTCCTCACCTAACTCCCTAATCATTTCTGCTAGTTGCATATGTGGAATATTTGACTCTAGATGCAAGTTTCTCGTTGGATTTGGAAGATTCAGTGAGTTAAAAATTTGCTCAGACATTTCAGAATCATAATGTTGTCCTGTATGAATGAGTGTTAATTCAACTCCTCTTACCTCAGCTTCTAAGATAATTGGTGCTATTTTTATTATCTCAGGTCTTGTACCGACTATAACAGCAATTGACAACATTCAATAGCAAATTAGAAACAAGAAGCATATAAGTTTTAGTGAGGTATCAAATATTCAGGCTATAAGAGAGAAATTGTTTTCTAATAAAGTGACGATGTGCTGAATTTGTTCCTCTGATGGGAGTTGATTATTCTTGAAATCATGTAAATATTCATTAAGCTCTTTTATGACTTGATTAGCTGTCTTCTCTAATAATTTGCTCGAAATTTTCGTTTGTATTATAATGAATATTTTCTCACTAGAATAGAATGATAATGTTGATGAAGAAGTTTTTAATTCTCTAAAATATTCTTCACTTGTTGTGGCAACATAGTCTCGTACAAAATGAAAAAGCCCAGATAGATATCCTGATGCAGCAATGATTTTTTCCTCATATGATATTCTTCTACTTCGAATAGGAGAGTATCCTAAAAGAGGATTACCTTCTTTATCAACAACTAAAACTGTTTCGATTCCATGGGACATTGATTGACTCTGGTAGATAGATACAACTGATACGACAACAAAAGAAAATACAATCTCAAGAATATTAAAAACTCGAAGATCTCGTTCTAGGAATTTTCTCCTGATTAATACAAGGACTGAAAAACCAAGAAGTAGTACTATTAGAACTAAAGTAATAATTCCTTTTAGTCTTATTCTCCTGCTTTTTGAGATTGATCCTAATTTATAATATCTGATGAACACATTTATCATTACAAGAGCACTCAAAAAAACAAAAAATGCATAAATAAATCCGTAAATATCTGTAAAAATTGTATCGTAAATTGAGATGGTGAGAGTCTTAAATTCCTGCAAAGTGTGATCTAATGGTATTACAATGAAATAAAGAGCAAAAATAGCTAAACTTACCGCAATTATTCTACTTGCTCTTTTCTGAACTATCATGGATTGTTCTAAACTAGCACTGAATAATGCTATTAATGCTAAAGCTTGTGTAACTTGTAATATTCTGAAAAGTAATATGGTTGAATAAGTGTTTTCCAAAGCTTCAACAATCTCAAAAAAACCATAAGCTATCAAGAATATAGACCATGAAGCATAAAATGGATTTAGTCTTCTTCTTCCCCAATATATAGTTAGTATACCACCTAAGATTAGAGCTATAGCGACAATATATTTGAAAGTTATATACAAAACCTAAACCCCTGGTTCATTTCCTCTAACAAAGAATAATATCTAATATAGGTTTAAAAAACTTGCTGAAATAAAAACAGGACATATTTAACATTATCTAAAAATCTAATCTTTTCGAGCTTCTTCGTAAGGATCAGGTCCCCAAACTTTACTTGCAGCTTTGCTTTTTCTCAAGTTGAAGAAGAGAAATACTGCTCCCAATGTTCCTATTATTACTGCCAATATCCAGAAAGCAAAAGGTGACCTTGGAGGTTCTTGTTTCACATTGAGTCTTATTTCACTTGTATCAGCTATCCTATCTTTACTATCAGAAACTGCAACTTTGAGATAGTAGGATCCTGGAGTTACCTCTGTGACATTCCAGTAAAATGATGTTTCATCTATTAAATTGGTTGCAAGACTATCCCAATGGTAACCATCACTTGAAGCAAAGACACTGCTGTTCAATGCATCTCCATCTTGATCAGACATTGTCCATTCGATAGTATATCCCTCAAAAACCTGATTCTCAGTTGAAGGATTTTTCACTTCTACTGAGGGCATATTATTACTGAATGTTAGATGTGGATTAGAAGCTAGATATACTAAACCTGGAAAAACAAGTTCACAATTACTTAAGATTCCCGCTCCTGATGGATTGTAATAATCAAAATATGACCCAGTCCATGGTGCTTCATATGTTTCAAAGGTGAAAGACATAATATCATGATAGGAATAACAATAATCATCCCATACTCCATTTGTTGCATAACCTCCTGATTCATTCCATAATGGAAACGGAACAACTGATTGAATTTGAGCTAAAAGAGCGTTAAATTCTTGTTCATCTTTAATTGGTAAGGTAACATTATGACCCCATGGTGCAATTATTGCTTTAATTCCACTATGAAGACTTACAGCAAAATTAAAAGAGTGTTGTTTCATAAAATCTCGAAGTGATTGTGTTTCATTTTCACTAAAAGGAGTTTCTCCTCTGTACAATGGAGAATCTTTGTCAGGAGATGATCCAGTGCCATTCCAATAAGCTCCATAATTTCTATTCAAATCCACTCCTCCTGGAAGATCTTCAGCAATTAAAGTATCGCCATCCAAATCTTGTTCAATTATCTCCGAAGTATTCGCAAAATGATCCCACGAGTAAATTCTCTCCATTTCATCATCTAGAAATCCATCTGAATCAGAATCAATTGTACCATCCTCATCATCATCGATTGGTCTAACATTTTTTCTTTGCTCAGGAAACCAATGCATTATGGATAAACCATCTGGATTTAAGGAAGGGATTATGTATAATTCAGTTGATGATAATAATTCCAAGTAAGAACCAAAAACAGAATCATAAATTATCCTGTCAATGAAATATAAAGAATTCTCAACTGAAATCATTTCTCTAGCATGGTGTTGACCTACAATATAATATTCAGTTTTAGCAGAAGTTACTGATTCATTTGTTAATCTAACACAGAGAATATACCTTCCATGCCAGGTTTTTCCAATTGAGAAAACATCTACAAGCTCAGGAAAGTTTGAATTGAGAAGAATAAGCTTGTCATTAAGTTCTGTATAATTATGATAGGGACCAAGACTCTCCCCCCAAAAAACAACGTCATCACCTGATATACTTGATGGTGAATTAACTAGCTCCTCCCATATCCATACATATGGTTCATCTACTTGTTGTTTAAAATTATAAGATGCTGATGAAGAGGTAAGAACTGTAATTAGTTGGTAATTTAGAAATAAAGCAAGAATCAAAATTGCTAAAATTCTTATTCTTCTATTCATTGTTCAGAAATGAACAAACCACCTTAATAATCTTACCAATCTAACTCAGGAAAGGACCTGGATTCAATCTTTAGATAGAGAAAGCAAAATTCTTATATATCGAATGTACAAACTTATGTCTAAACCGTGAGAATGTGTGATTTCATGACTACTTATGATATTGCGATTGAAGTAGATTCCCGAGGTAGCTATTGTCCAGGACCTTTAATGGATTTGATTAAAGCTATCAGACAAGGAGAAGTTGGTGATTTCATTGCTCTTCTAAGTTCTGATGAAGGAACACGAACAGATGTTCCTGTTTGGATTGAAAAAGCAAAACACGAACTTGTTGAAATCATCAAAGAAGATGGATACGATAAATACATTGTCAAAAAACTACATTAAGGGTTATACTATGAAAAAATGGATGTTGAATCTTAAAGAAATTATCAAAATCACACATTTTCAGGCAAAATTAAAGATATTTGTAAGGTGAATAAATGTCAGACTTTAAAATTTCGAAAACATTAGACGCAAAAAACTTGAGTTGTCCTTTGCCTATCTTAAGAACAAAAAAAGCAATTGAAGATATTAAAATTGGTGAATTTATAGAGATTTTAGCTACAGATCCAGGATCAGTTGCTGATTTCAATGCTTGGACTGCTGCCACTGGACACGAGCTTATTGATAAATCAGAAGAAAGTGGTATCTACCGCTTTATAATAAAAAGAACAAAATAAAGAGGAAAAAAAATGTCAGAAAAAAAGAAAAAACTAGCAATAATTGCATCAAAAGCTGATATAGCTGGAGCTTACCCTCCACTGATTCTAGCTACAACTGCAGCTTCTATGGATTATGAAGTTGGAATATTTTGTACATTCTTTGGGTTAAATTTACTAAAGAAGAAGAAATTGAACAAACTCAAAATTACACCAGCAGGAGAAACTAATATGCCAATGCCAATTCCACAGATCATAGGAATTCTACCAGGTATGACTGATATGGCAACTATGATGATGAGGAGTTGGATGAAAGGTGCTGGAGTTGCAAAATTACAAGAATTGATGGATATTTCCATAGAATCAGGTGTTAGGCTAATTGCATGTCAGATGACAATGGATGTAATGAAAATAAAGAGAAAACAGCTAATCGATGAGTGTGAAGTCGCAGGCGCTGCAACTTTCTTAGAATTCGCAACAGGTGCAGATATTACAATATACATCTAGGTGTTTATATTGACTGTACAAAAAGTAGTTTTCATCGTAACTCATGGAAAGGAAGCTAAAGACAGACTTGCAACTCCTTTGCATTTAGCAGCCCTTGCAACTATGTTAGATGCTGATGTGAAAATGATCTATACTATGGCTGCAGGTTTACTACTAAAGAAAGGTATTCCTGAAAAACTACTACCACTAGGAAAAGAGATTCCTTACTTGGAGACTCTTCGCGAAACAAAAGAAGCTGGTGTGAAAATTTATTTATGCAGTCCAGTCTTAGAGATGTATAATTTGAAACGTGATGATTTCATAGATGAAGTTGATGACATTGTGGGTGGAATGTATTCAATCACAGAGTCATTAGATGCTGACGTAACATTTACCTTCTGAAGTGATTTTCATGCATTTCTCTCTTTCTTCTTTTGACTCAGATAATCTAACATGCTTTGATATTATTAAAGCAGTTCATGCTTTAACAGATAGCGAACTAGAAATCCTTTCGTGTATTCATCAAAACCAACCAATAGATATGAAAGAAATAATTTCTATTATTCCAAAAGATCGAGCAACAGTATCAAGATCGATTCGGAAATTAATGACTATTGGATTTGTTCGGCAAGACAAAATCAATCTTGCTAGAGGTGGATATAAGTATCAATATTATAGTATGTCAATACAGGAAATCAGAGATAAACTCAGCCAGCTTATACTTAAAATTAGTAATAGAATGATTGAAGCAGTTTCAACTCTAACAGAAGAAAGATGTAGACAGATTTATGAACAGGTAATAGAGAAATATAATCAATTAACGGTCCAATAAGCTGATTTGATTCAGGAACTAAACCTATACCTGAAGCAATTCATGGACATATTTTTTCACTTTTTTCTAAGGAATAATACCATAAAGTATATTCATTTTATCACACTGAAATTGAATTAAGAATCTTTGATTTACATATATATTAAATTCCAACATAAAGAAATATTTCTATGAGTAAAACAATGAAAGTGATTTTACCAATTGAGCATGAAACTTATTCCTTCTTGAAAAGGGCGTATTCAATTGGTATCTATTTGTAAAATGTTTCTGAAGATCTTTATGCTCATTATGATGCATTCCAATTGTCCATTTTGCATGTTCTTGAAGCAACTCTTCATATTCCTCATTAACAATCAAGGAAATATAATCATCCAGATATTCTTTTTCTTCTTCAGCTATTCTAGAAACCCTAGAACTAGGTTTTTTCAGGTAAACATTCTTCGAAATATCCACGTCTTTTGAGAAAAAATAAAGCACATTATGAACTAGAAACTCGCTACAACTTCTATCAGAATAGGTAAGAAGTGAAAAATCATAAGAAGCTTCGTAGGGTATTGCTTTATCAATAACACTCGCTAAATCAATTAGTTGCTTTAATTCCAGATTTGGAAACAGAATTACCTTGGGTTCAATCATTGCAGCAACTATTATTTCTCTTAGCATTTGTGGTTCAATTTCGTCAATAATAGTATTTTTATCCCGTTCAAATGCTGTTGAGTCAAGCAAACCCGGTTCACTATGTATTTCATCAAAATAGTCTGTTTTGAATAACGGAGATGCAAAATAATTTAGGGAATCAAGATTGTATTCTTCAGAAGGAATAACTAAGCTATGAGATAATGATTTGGGTCTACCAAATTGATCAAAACCATCACTACGGACTAATTTAACTATTATATTTCCAGATTTGTGAGTATACTTCGAAACATATTTGATATGTTGAAGTTCTTTAGTTGAAAGCTCAGGCATGAAAACAATCGAATCTTCTGAAAGCTCATTAGGAATATCAGATAGATAGATATAATATCCTATCTCATCTTTTCGCCTAGCAATAACTTGGAACATCTATAATATTATTACATATCTTAGATTTAAATTCTTCTTAGCTAGCTTATTTCATTTTTAAATATCTGTTTCACAATATTCTTAAACAATGTTTATGGATTTGTAATAGATGTCAAAAGATCCATTGTTAGATGAATTAATTCAAAACACATCTAAATTAATTGACTATGGAGAATTCAAGAAAGCAATATCATTACTTGAAGAAAATTTAGATTTATATGAAGATCAATATTTAATTTTTCTTAATCTTGGAAGAGCTTACTTGAATATAGAAGACACACAATCTTCAATTCAATACTTGAATAGAGCATTAGAACTTTTACCTGAGAATCTAGAAACTTTGGAGCTGATAGGAAAAGCATACTTTGATGCTAGAGATTTGGATCAAGCACTTGCTTCTTGGAAAAGAGTAGTTGAGATAAATGAAAAAGAGTATAAAGCGTGGAAAAATATAGGAGAATTATATTATCAAATGGGAGAATATTTTCAAGCAACTCAAGCATTTAACAATTATCTGGAATTTGAAGAAGATATAGAAATCTATAGTTTGTTAGCTTCTATCTACAAAAAAATGGGAAATGACATCGAATGTTGGAATCATCTAATGAAAGCTGAACAGCTAGATCCAGATAATGAGAAAATTCTGATTCAAGCTGGAGAAACTCATCTAGACTTAGATAATTTCGAAAGAGCTATAGATTATTTTCTTCGAGCTACAAATACAAATCCAGAAAGCATTCCCGCATGGTTTCAATTAGGAAGAGCTTTCGAAAATAAAAGAGATTTTGTTCAAGCTATAGAAGCTTTCTCAAAACTAGTTGAAATTGATCCAGAAAATGTACTTGGTTATTTTCATCTAGCGAACATTTATGCAGCATTAGCAAATATTGAAGATGCTATGCGAAATTATGAAGAATGTTT
>JAGLRO010000050.1 GCA_023136245.1 Candidatus Heimdallarchaeota archaeon | reverse complement strand
ATATGAGATTGCTTTTCTAAAAAAATTGCTTTCGAGAATCAAAAGTAAAAATGATTTTACTATATTACATGTTCATGGTGAAGATATTTACTTCAAAGAAGTAGCTGAAAATTTGAATGTTGATGCTCTAAATTGGCATGATAAACTTACATGGCCAAACCTGAATGAAGCTTTAGATTTATTTCCAAAAGGCTTACTTGCTGGAATAGATGAAACTAAAACTCTAATTGATGGAGATAAACATAAGATTAAAGAGAATATCCTTGAAGCTTACAGGGTATCAGAAGAGAATGATAACAGGATTATTATTGCTCCTGGATGCGTAATACCTATTACTGTTTCAGATGATTCAATAAACATAATATCTTCAACAATGAAAAAAAAGAGGAAAAGTGGATAAATGAATGAAGAAGAATCAGTTATAATCTCAAAGAAAGCGACTAGATTTGGATGGATTGATTTCAGTATAAATTTGACATTCAGTCTAATTATGATAGCAAGTATTTACTTATTTATCTTCTTTATTAACAGACCCACAGATATAACAGATTGGATAGTAAGATTTTTTGTCACAATTGTACCTCTACTAATTTTCAGTAGCAGAGTACATAAAGAATTAGTTTACATGAAAGATTTCATTACTCTAGGTAAACAAACAATAGAGTATAGGTCAACACCACTTCTTCTAACTGGAATGAGGGTGAAAAAAGGAGAAATCCAAATTAGAGACATCAGAAAATACGGTTTATCGAAAATACCCAGAAAGCTTTCGTTGGATTTAAGGAAATATAAAAGAAAAGCAATGCTAGTAATATCTCTTAAAGATGGTCGAGAATTCTTTATTGGAGAATATGTAGATAATGATGATCTAGCAGAAATTTGTTTAAATATCCAGAATACCTATCCCAAAGCTAAACTTGTAACTAATCTAGCAGAAGATTATCCTGAATTAGCAAAGAAAAGTAAAAAACTCTCAGCTCAGCAGAAATCTAAGCAATTAGATGAAGAAGATGAGGAACCTGAGGGCACCGGTTATAGGAGAAGATAGGAAAGTATCCTTACTTTTATTAATGAAATTTGATAGTGATTTATTATATGTTATCTAATCAATCATCAGCTGGTTTTTCCAGAACACAGAACATTGCAGTGTTAGATTTTGGGACAACAACTCTACGAATTGTTATAGTAAACCCTGCTCATCCAGAGGAACCACTTTATTTTCAGAGATTATATCTTCCTTTACGTACTAAAAGAGAAGAATTAGAAAGTGTACTTAAAACATTATTGAGATCATATGCAGATTATAATATTCGTAAATTCATTTTGACAGTTAGAAATTCGTTTTACTCAACAGCAAAAGAAACTTTAGAGTTTGTTGTTGATTCAGTAACAAAATTCATACGACCTGTAAATATCCTATTCTATACTTTTGATGGAAATTTCATTACAACTGAAATTGCACTAAAAAATCCCGAAAGAATAATCTCAGCGGGATGGAGAGCTCTAGGAATGGCGATATGGCAAATAGTGGAAAAAGATTCTTTAATAGTAGACTTTTCTGCTCAATCAACTAGTTTTATATCAATTAAAGATGGTGTGATTTTGTCAAAGTCTCTTTCAAACTGTGACCGCATGAAAAATAATGAGCTGATATTTTATGGATTACTAGAGACAAATGCTGCATTTATCCAGCCTAAATTTGAATATGGAGGGGCGATATACAACCTACCTGGTGAACTTCTTGCATTGACAGCTGATATCTTCCTAATAACTGGTGATTTGCCGCAATCTGGGTATATAATAGATACTACAGATAAAAAAGCTAAATTCAAAGAAGATGCATTAAACAGACTTCGAAACATGTTATGTATAACTGAAGAGAACTTTGATGAATATGAATTGATTAAGATAGCACATCTAATAAAAACTAGACTTCTTGAAGAGATTAATCAAAACATTAAGAGAAAAATGTTTGAAAATAAGCTAGATAGAATAACACTCACTGGTATAGGGTCTAATGTCCTTCATGAATATCTCAAATCAAAGGATGAATATGATGATATCATTCTAGCAAATGAAGAGATAAAAACTGCAGAAGTGAATCCTACTTTCTGCATTGCGTATATTTATGCGACACAAAAGATGATTAACGATGGCTGAAAAATCTGATCTTCGCAATAGAATAAATGTGATGTTATTTCATTTTGATCAAAGATTAGGTCCAAGATTATTGTTCAATGTAGCAGAGATACAAGAAACACGCGTAACTGCATCATTAACTAGACTGATGGATTTTAATTTTCTTCAGGAAATGAAAGCTTTCGTTAATGCAATGGCAAATGTGGTATATTCAAGTATGTTTTTTTCTATTCAAAATCCTCTCGCACGAGGGGGAATTGAGCAGTTTATGCTATCTTTTGTAATTTTTGATCCAACTATTACCGAATATCTAACAATTTCATCGTTGGAAGAAGAGATGTCTATAACCATTAGTAAATTGATAGAATTGCCAGAGCTTTTCATTCTTATAACTTACTCCAATCCTATTTTAGAAGATTTTCCTGAAGTTGATAATTGTTTAAGTTCCCTGCGTGACAATGCAATCGATAATTTCCAGGAACTTTTTTATGGTCAATTTGAAGGGAGGAAAGATGCAATCTCTCAAATACTTGGAAAGATAGGATTTGAAGCTGGAAAGAAAATCCTTCAAAGATTCAATCCAGATGAATTCGATTCCTCGAGAACGTTTTTAGATGCAATTTTAATATCTCCAATCATCACTAGATGGGGAGATATCAACGTAATTCATTTTGATCCTGATGAAAAGGTTGCTACAGCTTCTGTTGAAAACTCCATCTGGACAGATTCTCTTGGAGTAATTGCAACGAAAGCTTGTGCATATGTTGAAGGTATGCTAGAAGCTATCTTCAGTCAGATTCTTGAAGAACATATAATCTGTAATGAAACACGATGTGCAGCAGAATATAGTTATGTACAAAATTGTATTTTTCAAATAGCTCCAAGGGATATTAGTAGAGAAATGATTTCCTACCGAGAGGATCAGACTGTTCGAGAAATGGGCATTAATGAGAGAAAACAAACAGTAGAATTAATTAAAGAAGACATAGGGAAACAAATATTTCATGAATTGGATGATCCTATGATTAAGTTAAATAAATTATTCAATAAAGCTCCATTTATCTCAGATTTCTTTTTTGACATGACCAAGTTTCTAGTAGTATGTAATTATTGGAGATATTCTGATGATATAATTTGCAATACTTGCAAGGAATGGATAGAAAAAACCAGTAATGCTCAAATAGATCTAGTCAAAAGCAAACATCGTATTTGCGAAATCACATACATGGATGAGGAAGACTAGGTAAAAAATACGAACTAGCAAAGGAAAAGAAATTCAATAAAGAAATGCATTTAGCAAATGGGATTCTAGTTTGAATTCTTATTCAATGCCCTCATATGCTAACTTCATTAAT
>JAGLRO010000005.1 GCA_023136245.1 Candidatus Heimdallarchaeota archaeon | reverse complement strand
CTTTCCAGTCTATATTTTCTGATAATTTCTTATTTTGATTTAAAAGATCAAGGAAAAAAGCTGTAGATTTTTTTCTATCTGACAATTGAATATAGGAAGCTGGAACGATGTAAACTAGATTCTTATATTTTCTAGTTATGCTTGACCTATGCCAAAAATCGATCCATTTTTGTTTTTTAATTGATTTCTCTCCAAGATCAATGAAAATCAAAAAACATACAATGTCCCATTGAGGAGTATCAAGATTTATGTTGAATTCATCAATCATTTCCTGAAATTTCTCATAGTCAGAATCTAGGATAGATTTAGCTTCCTCCAATCTCATTATGAGATTATGATTTCTATTTGAAGACATTGCTGAATTTGGTAATTTTTGGGTTTATTTAAGATTTTGTGAGGGATTTATATTCACATGTCGGGTAAATTTATCCGATAGTGACTTTTCTTCTAGATTAACTCCAAATCGTAAATTCCTGCTTTTAGATGATTTTGATATAGAAGATTCCTACTTATTGTCTTCTAGATTTACTGTATTTAATGGAGGTAACAAAGAGATGTATGGTCCTGACGGTAATCCAGATGATCCAGAATTCTGGCCACCATAAAAAGTGGAAGAAGTGGGAGAAGAGGGGAACATAAATGTTCCCTTCAGTTCCTGGGAAAGGCGATTTTTCAGGAACTGCTCAACCTGTTCATGATTTATGCTAATACGTAGGAACTTCCCACTTTACATATTCTTTTACTCTTATTTCTTTTACTATTAGTAACAGAAAAGATAGTTGAATTGAAAAATGACATTAGAAGAAACTATAAAATCATTTTAGACTACCCAAATATGCATTTTACATTAATTGATAAATAATAAAGAAAAATTTACTTGCCGACTTCTAGTTATTTTTTTCCTATCTTTTGGATAAATTTTATTAGTACTATTCCATAACTATACTAGATGTTTTCAGAAATTCCAATCGATCAACATGAAAAGTATAGATATCTATTTGATGAATCCGCATTTTATCTGTTATTTGATTATGCATTCAAAAATAATTTAGGAAAACTCACAGTAGACGATTTGGATAATCCTGCATATGCAACCTATTTGTACACCAACATCTTATTTTTCACAGGTAAGATAGATGAAAGTAAAATAAATACTATTTTAGCATCTTTACCTCCTTTAGTCGCTATAATCACATTAAATAAAAACTGGTATGATCCTATTGAATCGTACTTTAAATCAAGAGAAGGAATTAGATTTGTAATTCAAAACAGAACCAAATACTCAAGTGATTCCTTATCATTAAAACATCTTAAATCAATAACAAAATCCCTTCCTGAAGGTTACAGCGTGAAGAGGATAGATAAACAAATGATTAAAAGGACTCCAATTGAAATTAAAGAGCATGTTCCCACGCAGTTCGGTTCAGATGAGAGATTTTTAGAAGAAGGAATAGGCTTTTGTGTACTAGATGGTGAACACCCTGTCAGTCTTGCTTCCTCCTTTTTCCCATTTGAAGATAAATTGGAAGTAGAGATAATTACAGTTGATGATTCAAAATATAGAAGAAAAGGTTTTGCAACTGCAGCTTGTATAGCTTTGATAGAGTATTGCTTGGAAAATAACGTTACTCCTTACTGGGATGCTCAGAATGAAGCATCAGCAAAACTAGCTGAAAATCTGGGTTTCACTAAACCAGATAAATGGAAACTATTCTATTACATTCCCGATAAATGAATTTCAAAGATATTTTTCTGATAGAATAAATCTTCGTAAATCATTGCATAAAAAAACTATACAAAGAAATCTTTTTGAATTCACGAAGAACCCTTCATTTCATGAGAAAGGAGTACGACGAATTACTAAGTTTATTCAAAGAAGCTTCAATAGTTGAAGAGATAGATATGTTACTCTACTGGGATAGAGATGTAACTATGCCCAAGAAAGGATGGAAACAAAGAGCTGAACAAGTTGCATTTATCTCTCAATTAGCACATGAAAAGAAGATTAATCCGAAAATTAAGGAATTACTGGTCTCAATAGTAGAACATCCAGATTATGAAAAATTGTCTGAACAAGAAAAACGCAACGTTTATCTTATTAAAAGAAAATATGAAAAAATGGTTAAGGTTCCTCCTGATTTTGTTGGTGAATTTAGCAAACAAGGAGTAATTGCAAACAAAGCTTGGGAAGAAGCAAGGGAAAAATCTGACTTTTCAATTTTTCAACCAGAATTAGAGAAAATGGTTGAATTTAACAAGAAATTTGCTCATTATTTGAATCCTGAGATAGATCCTTATGATGTTTTGATCGATTATAGTGAACCTAGCATGACTCAAGAAAAATTTGAGAAATTAGTTAATCCATTAAAAGAAGCTGTTGTTACTCTTATCAAGGAATGTTTGGCTTCTGCAACACAACCAGACATGTCAATTCTGAAACGTAAAGTTCCAATTGATATTCAGAAAAAATTGAATCTAGATTTGCTAAAAGTTCTAGACTATGATTTAGAGAGAAGTAGACTTGATGAAACAGTTCATCCTTTCACAACTGGAAGCTATGATGATGTAAGGATAACCACAAGATACTATAAAGAAAATTTTCTTAGTGCATTCATGAGTACTATGCATGAAGCAGGACACGGTGATTATGAACTTCATGTTGGAAAACTTGGTTCTTATCAGCCTGTTGGTCAGTGGTGCAGTGACGGTGTTCATGAAGCTTGCTCTAGATTCTATGAAAATATACTAGGTAGAAGTGAAGCCTTCTGGAAGTACTATTTCTTTAAATTCAAAGAATTAACAGGAGAAATATTCGCAGATGTTTCCTTAGAAGATTTAATTCTAGCTGTTAACAAAGTAGAACCATCAGCAATCAGAACTGAAGCTGATGAACTCACATATGATTTACATATAATAATGAGGTTTGAATTTGAGAGAGATTTATTGAATGAGAAAATCAAAGTAAAAGATCTTCCTGAACTCTGGAATAAGAAGATGAAAGAGCTACTAGGATATGAAGTTAAGAATGATGCGGAAGGAGTGTTGCAAGATGTTCATTGGTCTGAAGGACTAATGGGATATTTCCCAACCTACACTTTAGGAAACATTTTTGGTGCTCAAATTCTCATGCAACTACAGAAAGAGATTCCTAATTGGGAGAGTGAAATTGAGCATGGAAATCTGAAGAAAATTCTAGATTGGTTTAGAGAGAATGTCCACGAGAAGGGGAATATGAAGGATTCATTTGAATTAGTACAGGACATAACAGGAAAAGAGGTTACTTCAGATTATCTTATTGAATATCTCAAGGTAAAATATTCTAAGCTGTATAACTTAAGTTAGAGAAATCTACTTATGTTGCTCAATATTTTTAAATTTCTTCCTCTCTTATTTGCAAATAATCTGAACAACATCTCTTCATGACTAATTTTAGTTTTCCTCATGACAGTTTTTTATTGTCCATTCAATCAACGGATTTATTGCTTCTGATAGCATTTGACCTTTTTCTGATAAACAATATTCAACTTTTGGGAGAATTTCAGCAAATACTTCTCTGTTAATAATTCCTCCTTCAGTAAATTCTGCTAATCTTGAAGATAATGTGGCATCACTAATCTTACCTTTTTTCCAACCATGATGTAGTTGTTCTTTCAAGCTCTTATATCGAACTCGTTTACCATCTCTCAATATGTAGATTATTTGAATACTCCATTTTCTACTGATTAGATTTAAGATTCTTTGAGCTGGAATAAAACAAGGAAAATGATTATTCTCTTTTTCACAGTTGTTATCCTTACCCTTCTGTGTATTAATTGTCATAAAACTTCACTTTGTCTTAGTTACTACAAGGAACTATAGAAAGTTCTTAAATATGAATACTTTCATAATTAAAGTAATTAGCTTTAAAAACTAAAGTGACTACAATGAAAGATAAAAAATGCAAAGAACATGACTGTGGAGAATTTACTGGTGGAGAAGATAAAGAAGCTAAACTTAAACACCTCAAGGAATGCAAAGAAAATCTTATGATGAAAATTGAAAAAATTGATGCAACAATTAAGGATTTAGAGTAAGTTCTAAGAATTAGATTTAGAATAGAATGAGTTTTGGAAATCCTATTCACTTCTGTGATCTCTGTCAGAAATATGTTCTTACCAATGAAAAGTATTACAAATTTCAACTTGTTGACACATTTTCCATTGAAGTGAATTCTTGGATTGGTCTGAAGAAAAATCTGTTTGTCCAAAATGTGGGGACAATGTAGAACTAGTAAATTATGAACCAGAATAAACTGCAAAATTTATAAATAATTCAGATAAATAAAATTCTACAAGGAGTTTTCATCCAGAAATGTTTCCTTCCAGATTTAAACTAAAAATTACCTTTTGTCTGCTATTAGTATTGATTTCATGGACTACTGTATCAGTTAGTTTTTCAGGTGTTTCTATTGAAAATCTAGATAGTGATATTCAAATTTCCACTTATTATTTCTCTTCTCCAACTTTAGATGATGTGGATACTATTAATCTAACTATCTTCTTCAATGCTGATATGCATGGTTGGATTGAACCTCATGATGGTTATGGAGGATCTGCTTCAATGATGGGTTATTTTCAAAATGAAGGATATACCTATGATAACGATTCCTTTCTGATTCTTGGAGGAGGAGATCATAATACAGGTCCAGCAGAAGCAACTCTAAGTAAGGGAGAAGCTTTGATTGATGTTATGAACGCTATGAATTACTCAGCAGCTGCAATCGGTAA
The DNA here is from genome assembly GCA_023136245.1 of Candidatus Heimdallarchaeota archaeon. Classification (GTDB taxonomy): domain Archaea; phylum Asgardarchaeota; class Heimdallarchaeia; order Heimdallarchaeales; family Heimdallarchaeaceae; genus UBA460. The sequence goes on along the minus strand of JAGLRO010000005.1, from coordinate 7,752 downwards.
TCACGAATTTGATTTTGGTATAGATATCATGGAATATCAAAAAGAAAATGCTACATTCCCATTGTTATCATGCAATATCTATGACGAAGGTACAACTGATAATGCTAATTTTACTGTTCCTTATGTCATTCAAGAACATGCTGGGATTAAAGTTGGAATAATTGGTTTAACTATAGGTTCTCTGTATGCTAGGTATGATATTGATTATGATATAGGGAATTATGAAACAGCTGTAAGAAATTGTATAAGCGATGTTGAGAGTGATGGAGCTGAAATAATCATATTGTTAACTCATGTGTCGCCAAATCAGCTAGATGCATTAGCAGCTTCTATTAGTGATTTAGGAATAGAAATCTTTCTAGGAGGACATAGTCATGTTTCATACAACACTTGGAATGGTAATACCTTGATAGTCGCAACTAAACCTCATTCAATGGAATATGCTAAAATAAGCATAGTATTTGATAATTCCACCAAAACCATTGCTTCAAAAAGCGCTGAACTAGTTTACAATATGGAAGGAGGTTCCACACCAGATTCTTCTGTTCAACAAGTAGTAGATTATTGGGTAAACGAGATCAATGCCTCTGAAGTAATTACTTATGCTTCCAGTGATGTTTATGATGGTTATCCAGAAAGTGCTATTGGTAATCTTGTTACAGATGGTTTTCTATATCATTTCGGTTGGAGTCATAACTTCGGAATAACTAACAATGGTGGAGGATTTAGAGATTATTTCAGACAAGGGTCTATAACCTTAGGAGATATTGTTTCGGTCATTCCTTTCGAGAACAATCTTTTAGAACTAACTATGACTGGTGATGAACTTTTGCAGATGATAGAAAATAATCATGACTGGTATTCATTTTCAGGCATAAGATATAGATTCTATTATGATCCAGGTCTAATTATTCATTCAGTTCAGATTTTTGAAAATGATGGATTCTATGATTTGAACCCATCAAAGACGTATAAGGGTCTTATGACTGACTTTAGTTGGTGGCAGTATCATTATGGTCTTTATTCAGCTGTCGACACTGGTGTTCACTATCGGGATGCAGTAGTTGAATATTTCAGAACATTAACTGACATAAGTTCCCATACCTATGATGATAGAATTTTGGAAACTGATCAGGTTTTTCCTGGAGTAGGGGAATTTAATTGGATATATCCTATTCTAATAATGCCAGTTTCTATACTAGTGATGGTTATTGCAAGAGTAGTAAAACGTAAAAATGTTATAGCTAAGAATAAAATCTTATGATATTTTGATTAAGTTTTTTCAAAAGATTCCAATTCAGATAAATTGTAAGGTAGATGATCAATTCTATCAAATTCTTTAACTATAATACCAGCTTATATTAATATATTTTATTCCTCATTGTATTAGGGAGTAATAAATCTTCCATACCCCTTATCTTTCAAGAACTGTCCTTCATCGTAAACAATATTTCCTCTGATAATTGTCTTTTCTATTTTTCCTTGTAATTTTTGTCCATCAAAGATTGTTATTTTTTGCTTTGTAAACATCTCTTCGTTTTTCAATGTATATTCTCTATTCCTATCAACAATGATTAGATCAGCATAAGCATTCAAAGCTATTATTCCTTTTCTTGGATATAATCCAAATCTTTTTGCAGGATTTGTTGAAAGTACATCTACAAATCTTTTCAAAGATATTCTCTTCTTACTAACAGCATCTATCATAAGAGGAACCATAGTCTCTATTCCTGGTGTTCCTGAACCTACATCAAAAATTTTATTCTCTTTATTGTTAATATTCTTTTCTTCATGACTGTAAGGTGAATGATCAGAAGCTATGATGTCTATTGTTCCATCATTCAATGCTTCCCATGCAGCAACTACATGTTTCTTAGATCTAAGGGGGGGATCTGATTTAGCCCAAGAACCGATTCGTTCTGCTTCTTCTGCAGTTAAGAAAAGATGATGAGGAGTAATTTCGCAGGAGACATCAATACCTCTATTTTTTGCTAGTTTAACTAAATTAAATGAATCCTTAGAGCTCATATGAACGAGATTCAATTTTACTCTAGCTTTGTTTGCTAAGATCATAGCTCGTACACAAGATTCTTCTTCCGCGATCGAAGGTCTAGACTCTGTGTGTGCTTGAAAATCTTTCTTTCCCGCAGATATTAAACGCTCAATTTCATGGGATATTATAGAATCATTTTCTGCATGTACACTGCTTACAAGTCCTGTTTCTGCAATCTTTGAGAATATTTGCATTAAGAAAAAGTCATTCTTTGCTGAAAGATTTTGTAATTCAGATAGCTCTTCTGGAGCGTTTAACATGAATGTTTTGAATGCTATAGCTCCTCTTGTTGCTAAATTTCTAATTGTATCAATATTGTTATGACCTGCAGCTCCAATAATTCCAAAATCAATTAAACTTTTTTCCTGCATTGCATTTAATTGCATATCAAATACATCAATAAATGATTTTCCTTCAATTCCCATAGGCATTTCTAAGAAAGTTGTGATACCCCCAGAAGCAGCAGCTTGTGTGCCAGTAAAGAAATCTTCTCTGTATGAAAAAATCAAATCTAGTATGTGAGTATGAACATCTATACCACCAGGTAAAATTATTCTATTTTCAGCATTAATGGTATCCTCTGCGCTTGGAAGAGAACTTGTTTTACTAATTGCTACAATCTTCCCTTTATCGATACTCAGAGATGTCTCAATTAGCTTATTTTCAACAAACACTTTTCCATTTATGATGTTCAGATCAACCATATTTAACAAACCAAATATCTATTTCTACAGTACTTTTATTTTGTAGTAGAAAAATATATCCTTAAACCTTTACGATTAGTGATTTAGAATGGTAGAAGAGGATAAAGTATTAATTTACTCTGGAGCATCATTAATGCAAGTTAAAGAGGATTTGAAATCACTTGTTGATTTCCAAAAAGAAGGAAAATCAATTGAAAATCTAAAACTAATGATTGAAGAGAAATTACTTCCCCATTTAATGAATTATAACAATCCGGGATTTTTATCAATGTTTAATGATTTTCCTGAAAAGGGAGCTAAATTTGGAGCAGAGATAGCTTTAGAATACAATCAAGGAGTAACTGATTGGCATGTATCCCCAGGGGGAGCTATGCTTGAAGAACTTTGTATAAAAGCTCTCTGTACTCTTTTTGGTTTAGATTCTAACTCTGATGGTACATTCATGTATTCAGGAACTTATGCTAATCAAGAAGCATTATACCTAGCACTACATTGGAAAGCAGAGCAAGAAGGATTTGATTTAGCGAAAGAAGGTTTACAAGGTTTTGACAATCTTGAAAGATTAACTGTTTTATCCTCAGTAGATGCTCATTTTTCCTTAAAACATGCAGTTAGAATGTTGGGACTTGGTGAAAGAACTCTTTTGACTTTAGAAGTAGATGATAATCGACGAATTGATGTTAATCAAATGCGAAAAACTATTGATGCTTTACAAGATGAACATGATATCTTTTGTGTTGTGGTAACAACAGGAACAACATCAACTGGATCCATTGACCCAGTTTGTCCGATTTATAATATTAGCAGAAGTATTAAAGCTTGGATGCATGTAGATGGTGCCTATGGATTAGCATATTCTTTAATTCCTGAATATAAAGAAAATTTCTCCGGAATAGAGCTAGCTGATTCAGTTTCGTGGGATCCACATAAGCAATTTGGTGCACCAATACCTAACTCAGTTCTTTTTGTCCGTCGAAAGGAAGATTTTAATCGCATGGCACTTCGTAGTGATTATTTATATCGTGAAGGAGAAATTACTCCTAGTCCTGGTTTGAAATCTCCTCCATCCACAAGACCTTTTTCAGCCTTGTCAATTGTGACATCTATTCAATATCAAGGAATCTCGAAGATTGTAGAAAGACTTAGTTCTCCACTTCTAGCAGTAAGAACACTGTATGAAAAACTCAGCACTGATTCAGAGGTAGAGTTATGTCACAAACCAGATACAGGTATACTTTGCTTTCGCATTAAATCAAAATTTATATCAGCAGATCAAATGAATCAATTTCAGAAACAGATATACAAGAGAACTAATTCAGAGGGAAAGCATTCTATTTCGTTTACAAAGCTGGGCGAGAAAGTTGTATTGAGAATAGTTGCAATTTCACCTACAACTGCAGAAACCTTAATGAAAACAATCTCTTATGTAAAAGATATAGCTAAATCTATTGGTAATAGAGGTGAGTCATCATGAAAATAATGATCATAAATCCAAACAGTGATTTGGAGATGACACAAGCAATTCAAGAATCTGCAGATGCTTTTGTAAAAAATGAATTTCATGTTGTTTGTGAGCTTACAGAAGGAGCTCCAAAATTCATCGAAACATATGAAGATCAAGTGAAAGCTGCTCCAGGAATGATTAAACTAGTGAAAGAAAACGAGGAGGAATATGATGGTTTCATTGTTGCTTGCCATTGTGATCCTAATCTTGATACAATCAAGGAAATTACAAAGAAACCAGTTGTTGGAATTGGAGAAGCTTCTATGAAAATAGCTTCAATGATAGGACATAGTTTCTCTGTAATTTCGATGACTAAAAAATCCATTCCAATTAAGGAATCACTAATAAGAAAATATCATCTCCAAGATGCGTTAGCTTCTGTGAGAGCTCCAGATGATGAAATCATATACAGTAATGAGGAAGAGAAATTCTTTGATATAGCTAAATCAGCAATAGAGGAAGATATGGCAGAGGTTATAGTATTGGGTTGTGCTGGTATGACAGGTATGGATAAAAGACTAGAAAAAAGACTAGGAGTGCCTGTAATAGATGGTGTAGTATGTGCATTAATTATTATTTTTGGATTGATAGAATACGGTGTTTCAACCAGTAAAATTCGAAGATACAAACCTTCATAGTAAGTAATCAATTTAACTCTGATTCTATCTTCTCAATAGATTCTATACAAATATCTATTCCGGATTCAGCTAACTTTTTTGTTATAATCAAGGGAGGTAGAAATCTTAGTACATTATTATAGTGTCCTCCTATCTCGATTATAACTCCTCTCTGAAACATCTCATCTCTTATTTTTGAGCATAATTCTGGTGATGGTTTCTTAGTTTCTTTGTCTTTAACTATTTCAACACCTATCATTAATCCCTTTCCTCGAGTTTCACCAACAATTGAAGAATTGTTCTCAAATTTTTCAAGTTTCTTCAATAAATAATGTCCGAGCTCCCCTGCATAATTTGCTAGATTATTTTCTAACATAAAATCTATGGATACAGAACCTGCTGCCATAGCAGTGACATTACCTCTAAAAGTACCGATATGTGCAGCTTTTGACCAGACATCTAAATCTTGTCTATAAGCAATTGCAGAAAGAGGAAATCCTCCACCAAGAGCTTTTGACATAGTCATAATATCTGGTGTGGCACCTGAGTGCTCAGAAGAGAAGAATTTTCCTGTTCTACAGAAACCTGCTTGAATTTCATCAAAAACTATAGGTATATTATATTTATTACTTATTTCAGCTATTTTCTTGATAAAACTATTATGAGGAACTATACTTCCTCCTTCTCCTTGTATTGGTTCTACAATTGTCATCGCTGGATCAACTATTCCAGAGTGAGGATCTTCTAGAACATGTTCATAGAAATATGCAGAAGCTTCAGCACATTCTTCAGCTGTTTTAGTTTTGAATGGACATCTATATGAATATGCATAAGGAACAAAATGAACTTCAGAAATTAAAGGTAAATAATTTTTCTTCCAAAACTTACCTGAAGTCAAAGCAAGAGCTCCTGATGTCATTCCATGATATGCTCCTTCAAAAGCAATTATTCCATGTCTTTTCGTTATGATTTTTGATAGCTTAATAGCACTTTCAACTGCATCAGATCCTGTTGGACCTCCAAAAACGATTTTAGAATTGTTTTTCAAACTACCAGGTAAAACCCTCCGGATTTTTTCAACAAACTCTAAACGAGCTTCTGTGGGAAAATCTAGAGTATGGGTTATTTTCTTCTGTATTTCTATAACTTTTTCTTCAACATAGGGATTGCAGTGGCCTAATGCTAAAACACCAGCACCACCAAAAAAATCAATGAAAATATTACCATCAGTATCCTTTATCGTAGCACCAAATCCTTGAGCAAATGCTACAGGTGAACCTTTAGGATAAGAAACTGGTTTACCTTCAATCTTCTCTTGCAATTTTAAGATTTTTTTAGAATTAGGACCAGGGATTGTACTTTTTATTGACGGAGCTTCTTCGAAACTTAATTCTTCAAATTTCATTCCAGTGACAATAATCTATGAAGTATTAAAATATTAGGGGATTATCTTCGATTCTTCATTTTTCGATCATTCTGTTTAGAAAAATATCAGAATGGAACACCTGCCCAATTCCAGTAGAATAACCACCAGAAGAATATTGTAGTAGATAACATTTGTAGGAGGTAGACAACTTACATTTATGAGTGTTTAGTTCAAAAGAAAAAGTCATTATTTTTAGAATTAAAATTGCCACACATTAATATATTCAATTGATTTTTCTAAAATTATGGAAAATAAGATTGTAATTGTAACTGGTGCAAATGCAGGAATAGGAAAGGCAACTGCTCACAAACTAGCTGAAATGGGAGCACATGTTGTAATGGTTTGTAGAAATAAAAAAAAGGGTGAAAAAACTCTTGAGGAGATTCAAGAGAAAACAAATAACAAGAATCTAGATTCAATGATCTGTGATTTTGCTTCTTTGAAATCAATCAACAATTTAGCGAAGGATTTTAAGAAGAAATATGATCATCTTGATGTTCTAATAAACAATCACGGAGCGTTTTTCATTAGGAAATCTAAAACTGAGGATGGAATAGAACCCACCTTTGCTGTTAATCATTTAGGATATTTTAGTTTAACATTACAGCTACTTGATATTATCAAAGCAAGTTCACCTTCAAGAATCATCAATGTAGCATCAAGTTCCCATTATAGAGTTAAGAATGTGTTTTTGGATGATTATAATTACGTGAGAAGAAGATATAATATGATGAATGCTTATGGTGAATCTAAATTGTATAACATAATGTTTACCTTTCATCTAGCTGAAAAGCTAAAAGGTACACAAGTAAGTGTGAACTGCCTTCATCCAGGTTTTGTTAAAACTAACATTGGGTTGAATCATTTTCTGCTCAGATTACTATCACCTCTTGTTAAAATCAAAGCTATGTCTCCTGAAGAAGGAGCGAAAACCTCCATATATTTAGCTTCTTCCTCCGAAATAGAAGGAGTTTCAGGAAAGTTTTTCACTAAAATGAAAGAAAAGGAACCTAGTAAATTAGCATTCGAAAAGAATCTTCAGAAGGAGTTATGGGATTTAAGCTTGGATCTAACGAATGTTTCCTTCCTATAAACTACTATCGGTTCTACTAATGGAATAAACAAAAATGAAAAGGAGAAAAAAAAAGGGTCTACTTCTTTTCTCCTTTTACATCTCAGAAATTCTTATGAATAAGTATCAGTGTTTTTAATGTGAGATTTGATGGTTATTAAAAAATTATATCTACTTCAGAAAAAAGATCTTAACAAAGCATCAAGAGTGACTACAAGAGCTTTTCATAATGATCCTCTTATTCGCCTTGTTTATCCAAATGATGATGAGAGAAGAAGATATTCTCCTTATCTTTGGAAATATCTTTTGCTAGATGGAATAAGGTATGGAGAAGTGTACTCTCCAACTAGCAAAATTGAAGGAACTGCTAAATGGT